>CAMEIU010000224.1 GCA_945918815.1 uncultured Clostridia bacterium | reverse complement strand
CCGCAAGCTCAAGGAGCTGACTCATCTCCGGGTGCGCCTGACCCTGGAATATGATCGGGGCGTCCCCGGTGACGCGGCAAAGGAGATCGAATCCCTGTTCCGTGGGGACAGCCTGGTCATGGAGAAACACTCCAAGCGCGGCGTCACGGAGACGGACATCCTGCCCATGCTCCGGTCTCTGACGGTCTCCCAGGCGGACGGCCAGACACTGCTGCTGGATGCGGTGATCTGCGCCCAGAATCCGACCCTCAATCCCCAGATGCTGATTGCAGCCATCGGGCAGTTTCGCCCCCGGTTCCAGCCGGACTTCGCCAAATGTACCCGACTGGAAGTCCTGGACACGGACGGTGCGACTTTTCGGTAACTCCCTTGTGCCCTTTGCGGGCGGCTGATAGCCGCCCCTACAGCACAGCTATCAGGCATGCGCTCCGGTAGGGGCAATGGTCGCTTGCACCTTATCCTGCCTCCGGCGGGTTCCTTTTCCAAGCGAGGAAAAGGAACCAAAAGTCGCTTTTTTACATCAGGACTGCCAAGCATAGGTGCCGGGAATGGGGCCGCCGAAGTCTAAACCGCTGCGCCGCCCCTGGTTTGTGCTAAGTTCGGTATGTCAGCCCGCCGCGATGACTCGCGTACATCCCTCAGCAGATGCTCCCCAGGAGGCGCATCATCCGTCCCTGCGGAAGCAGCCGGGAGCCTGACGGGCGGCATGTATGCCGCCCCTACAGAGCGTGTCCGTCAGGATTCTGTAGGGAACGCATATATGTGTCCCGAAAGTCTGCCCCACAATGGCTGAGCAAGGCTAATATCATAAAAGCGTGAATCGGAAAACGCTCCGATTCACGCTCCTTTTTATTTGCTTTGTCCTGTGAAAAAACCCTTGATTCTGGTCCACAGACTGGGCGCCACGTGGACCGGGACGCTGGCGGCGACGGCTTCCTCCATCTGAATCTGGTGGCAGTCCAGAGGCGTGGTGCCTTCCTGAATGTGGCAGTAGGTACCGTCGGCCTGGAGCCGGCGGGCCCGGACGTTGTCCTGGAGGCAGGCTTCGAGAATCTTGTGAATCTTCTGCTGCACCTTCTCGCTGTAGATGGGACAGGCCACCTCCACCCGGCGTTCGGTATTCCGGGTCATGAAGTCGGCAGAGGCGATGTACATCTTCTCGCTGCTGCCGCTGCCGAAGCAGTAAATCCGGGAGTGCTCCAGGAAACGGCCCACGATGCTGGTGATGTGGATGTTCTCCGTCTCTCCCGGAATATCCGGCAGGATGCAGCAGATGCCCCGGACGATCATCCGAATCTTCACCCCGGCCTGGGAGGCCTCCCGCAGCTTTTCCATCAGCTCCAAGTCCGTAACGGAGTTCAGCTTCAGGAGCATGCGGCCCTCGGAGCCTTTTTGAATTTCCTCGTCCATGAGCTTCAACAGCGTCGGCTTCAGAGACACCGGGGCCACCAGAAGATGGTTGTAGCTGCCATTGAGGTTGCCGATCATCATGTTCTTGAAGAACTCGTTGGCGTCCTCGCCGATGGCCTGGTCGGCGGTCATCAGAGACAGGTCGGTGTACATGGCGGCGGTCTTCTCATTGTAGTTGCCGGTGCCGATTTGGGTGATGTAGCGGACCGCGCCATGCTCCCGCCGGGTGATGAGGCAGATTTTGGAGTGGACCTTGTACTCCGGGAAGCCGTAGATGATGGTACATCCGGCTTCCTCCAGCCGCTCGGACCAGTCGATATTGCTCTGCTCGTCAAAGCGGGCCCGCAGCTCGATGAGGACGGTCACGTCCTTGCCGTTTTCGGCGGCGTTGCAGAGGTATTCCACCAGCTTGGCCTTGGAGGCCAGACGGTAAATGGTGATCTTGATGGAGACCACGCTGGGATCGTTGGCCGCCTCCTTGATGAGCTGCAAAAACGGGCTCATGCTCTCATAGGGATAGGACAGCAGCAGATCCTCCCGCTGGACCAGGCGGGTGATCTTGTCCTGGCCCACCAGATAGCCCGGCGTCTGGGGCGTGAAGGGCGGATAGGACAGGAGGCTCTTCCGGGCCTCGGACAGCCGCCCCGCCAGCTCAAAGGCGAACTTCATGGTGAAGGGCGCCTTGGTGATGTAGATCTGATGATGGTCGAGGTTGAGCTTGGAGCAGAGATACTTTTCAAACTCCGGCGTGATGACCGAGCTCAGCTCCAGGCGCACCGGAGCCAGTCTTCTTCTGCGGCCCAGGACCTTCTGCATCTTCTCCCGGAAGTCGCCGCTGTAATCCAGACCGTCGTCGTCGGTGGTCAGGTCGGCGTTGCGGGTGACGCACAGCTGCACCCGCTCGGCGCAGCTGAAGCCCGGGAACAGCTGCTCCAGATATTCCTGCACAATGTCGCCGGTGCGGATGAACCGGACCTGGTTGCCGGGCAGATACAGAATTTCAGGCAGCACCGAAGGAATGGGGACACAGCCAAAGACCTCCTTGCCCTTGTACTTCATCCGGGCCGCCACATGAAGGGCCTTGCTTTGCAGGTT
>CAMEIU010000223.1 GCA_945918815.1 uncultured Clostridia bacterium | reverse complement strand
GCAGATAGTTCCGGCCGACGATGCCGTGAACGTCGCAGCCGCAGATGCCCCGGGGAGACTTGGGGGTGATGCGGCAGGGTCCCATGGAACAGATGCGGCAGCAGGTACCTGCTTCGCCGAATCCGCAATGGGGGGTCTGGTTTTTGACGCGCTGCTGCCAGGAGTCGGCGCCGACTTGCTTGCCGGTCTCCAACAGGGATGCAGTCGCTTCTTCCATTTGCTCGACTGTGATGAGACGATCCCAATCCTTCAATGTAGTGTCCTCCTACTCGTAATAGATTGCTGTTATGAGAATGCTTGATGGGCGGCGGCCGGTGCGGAACTGTCCGCCGGGGAACCGGCTGCCGAAAGAGCGCGCCAGCCTCTGGACGCTCTTACTCACTGTACGTTATTCTATCAATTTTTATCGATTAAGTCAACGCAGTTCGGCAAAGTTTTTTGTTTTTTGGGCCATGAAGAACCCCCAAAAAAATCGGGTTTTTTTCCGACTTTTTTGGGGGGAGCGGAATTCAGGAAACAGTGTGTACGTTGAGGTGGGGATAGGTCATTTCCACGCCGTGGCGGTCGAAGCAATCCTTGACCCGTTCCATGATGTCGAAATGGGCGTCCCAGTAGTCCGCGTTGTGGACCCAGACCCGGACCGTGTACTCGATGGCGCTGTCGGCGTACTTGCTGACGCGGATGAAGATGGGCTGATCCTTCAGAACCTGGGGGATGTCCACCGCCTCCGCCAGGGCTTCCCTGACGGTTTCTACGGGGGCGTCATAGGAGGCGGAGAACACCAGGTCCAGGCGCCGGTTCTCGGCGGTGGAGAAGTTGGTGATGGCCGCGGAGGTGATGGCGCCGTTGGGAATGAGAATGATCTGGTTGTCCACGGTGGAAAGACGGGTGTGGGTGATGCCGATCTCCTGCACCGTGCCGCTGAAGCCGCCGGCCGTCACATAGTCGCCCACCTTGAAGGGCTTGGATACCAGAATGACGATGCCGCTGGCCAGATTGGAGAGGGAATCCTGAATGGCCAGGGAGACGGCCAGACCGGCGACGCTCAAAATTGCCAGCAGAGAAGAGGTGTCGATGCCCAGGGTTCCGGCCACCAGCATGATGGTGATGAAAATCAGGGCGATTTTCAGGAAGGAACGGATGATGGAATGGAGGCTTTTCTCCAGCCGGGACCGCTCCAGCATCTTGTTCAGGGTCTTCATGAGAATCTTCATGCAGAACGCACAGATGAGCAGCAGCAGGACGGCGGAGATGATCTTGGTCAGGCTGATGCCGCCCAACAGATTATTCAGCGTGGTTTTGAGCATACTGGTCTCCTGGGAGATCGTCTCCGTCACGCCGCCGGTGAGATCGGCCACTTGATCTACCATTTCGGGGTCACTCGCTTTCAAAGTTTTTTATACATGATTCCGCATTTCCACCGGTTTGTCAAGGGTGGATTTTTCCAGAAAACCCTCGTGCCCCCTGAGAGGGGGCACGAGGGTGCGACTATCAATAATGATGGTTTTTATTCCTCTTCCGGGGCTTCCTCGGCGGGGGGTTCTTCTTCTGCCGGGGGCAGCTGCTGTTTGCTGGCGTTGACGTAGACCATCAGCTCGTCGCCGGTGATGGTTTCCTTCTGCAGCAGGAACAGGGCCACCTCGTCCAGCAGGCTGCGGTTGTCCCGGAGAACCTGGCAGGCGGTCTCGTAGCATCTTGCCAGCAGGGTCCGCACCTCTTCGTCGGCCTGGGCGGCGGTGCTGTCGGCGCAGTTCATCATGGTGCTGCCGTCCAGATAGGGGTTGGACACCGTGGACAATGCCATGAGGCCGAAGCGTTCGCTCATGCCGTACTGGGTGATCATCCGGCGGGCCAGGTCCGTGGCCTTCTCAATGTCGTTGGCGGCGCCGGTGGTCATGGAGCCGAAGACGATCTGCTCTGCGGCCCGGCCGCCCAGCAGGGTTTCCAGCTCGATGATCAGCTCCTCTCTGGAGTTGAGGAATTTTTCCTCCTCCGGCATGTGCAGGGTGTAGCCCAGGGCGCCGGAGGTGTGGGGGACGATGGTGATCTTGGCGACGGGCATGCTGTGCTTCTGGAGGGCGGAGATCAGGGCGTGTCCCACCTCGTGGTAGGCCACCATGCGCTTCTCCGTGTCGGTCAGCACGGTGCCCTTTTTCTCCGTACCGGCGATAACCACCTCGAAGGACACCATCAGGTCCTCCTGATTGACGGCCTTTCGGCCCTGGCGCACGGCCCGCAGGGCGGCTTCGTTGACCAGGTTGGCCAGGTCCGCGCCCACGGCCCCGGCGGTCGCCTGGGCGATCTTGTGCAGGTCCACGTCCTCGGCCAGCTTGATGTTTTTCGTATGGACCCGGAGCGTCTGATAGCGGCCCTCCAGGTTGGGGCGGTCCACCTCGATGCGGCGGTCGAAGCGGCCGGGCCGCAGCAGGGCTTTGTCCAGAATCTCCGGCCGGTTGGTGGCGGCCAGAATGACCACGCCCTTACTGGAGTCGAAGCCGTCCAGCTCCGCCAGCAGCTGGTT
>CAMEIU010000222.1 GCA_945918815.1 uncultured Clostridia bacterium | reverse complement strand
TTGGTGGCGACCCTGAAAACGCCGGGCCAGGGCCGGGTCCGGGGCGAGTGGGCCTGTCCCGCGCCCAACATCCATGAAGCCATTCCCGCCCTGTTGGAGCAGGGCGCGCCTCTGGAGCTGACCGGAATTCTGGAGGACCAGCCCCTGGAGCCGGTCTGCGCCGCCCAGTATACCCGCCGGGCCGCCAACCTGGCCTTTGCCGACGGGACCGTCTGCGAGCTCTGCGGCGACGTGGGCCTGCTGGCCGGCGGCGGAAAAGAGGAGCCGCTTTGCGAGCTGGAGCTGGAGCTGAAAGAGGGCAGTGCGGAGACCGTGGCCGCCTTCTCCCAGGAGCTGATGGAGCGGTTTGCGTTGAAGGAAGAGCCCCTGAGCAAATTCGTCCGGGCCGCGGCCCTGGCAAAGGATTGAGGAACACCGTATGAACGTACTCCTGCACATCTGCTGCGCGCCCTGCGCCAACCGGCCCATCGCATCCTTGCAGGAAGAGGGCCACGCCGTCACCGGCTTCTGGTACAATCCCAACATCCACCCCTTCACCGAATACCGCAGCCGCCGCAACACGGTCCGGGACTATCTTGCAGAGATCGGGGTGCCGCTGATCGAGCAGAACGACTACGGACTCCGGCCCTTCGTCCGGGCTGTGGCGGAGGACATTCCCCACCGCTGCGTCAAATGCTACGAAATGCGGCTCCGCCGGGCCGCCCAGGAGGCCAGGGAAAAGGGCTTCGACGCCTTCACCTCCAGCCTGTTCATCAGCCCCTACCAGAACCACCAGCTGATGATGGACGTGGCGAACCAGGCCGCCCAGGACTTCGGGGTGGAATTTCTCTACCGGGATTTCCGCCCCCTGTTCAAGGAGGGCCAGGCATTCGCCCGGGAGCATGGATTCTATATGCAGAAATACTGCGGCTGCGTCTTCTCCGAGGAAGAGCGGTATCTAAAGGCCGGTAAGATTATACCGTGAATGGTAAACGCCCCGATCGGAGGAAATTCCGCCCGGGGCCTTCCGATCCTCCCGGAATTTGAGCATATGGACACAACACACTGTAGGGCACGGCCACCGGACGCGCCCTACAGAAGTTTTTTCGTTCATCGGAACGCAGCGAGACCCATCACAGATGTTGATGGACAAAGCTTTGAAACCGTGTCATAATATAGATAAAGATCAAAACACGGAAAGGAGCATCGCCATGAAGCTGACGTTTTTAGGGGCGGCCCATGAGGTCACCGGATCCCGGACGCTCTTGCAGGCGGCGGGACGGAACATTCTCATCGACTACGGCATGGAGCAGGGGACGGATCTCTATGAAAATCCGCCGCTGCCCCTGGCGGCGGGGGCCATTGACTGCCTGCTGCTGACCCACGCCCACATCGACCACTCGGGATTAATTCCCGCCCTGGTGGCCCAGGGCTTCCACGGGCCCATCTGCGCCACGGAGGCCACGGCCAAGCTCTGCGGCATCATGCTGCTGGATTCGGCCCACATTCAGGAATCCGAGGCCCAGTGGCGCAACCGCAAGGCCCAGCGGTCCGGCCAGGAGCCGGTGACGCCCCTCTACACCGTGGCCGACGCCCAGGCGGCACTGGAACTGTTCCATCCCTGCACCTATGGGCCGGTCTACGACGTGCTGCCGGAGTTGCAGATTCGCTTCCAGGACGCGGGCCATCTCCTGGGCTCCGCCAGCATCGAAGTCACGGTGACGGAGCAAGGAGAGACCCAGACCATTCTGTTCTCCGGCGACCTGGGCAACGTAAACCGGCCTTTGATCCGAAACCCGCAGGCCCCGGGCCGGGCGGACTTCGTGGTCATCGAGTCCACCTACGGCGACCGGCTCCACGGCCCCGCGCCGGACTACACCGGCCAGCTGACCGAACTTTTGCAGGACACCCTGGACCGGGGCGGCAACCTGGTGATCCCCGCCTTCTCCGTGGGCCGCACCCAGGAGCTGCTGTACCTCATCCGGGAGATTAAGGCGGCGGGCCTGGTCCGCGGCCACGACGGCTTCCCGGTCTATGTGGACAGTCCCCTGTCCGTGGAGGCCACCAACATCTACTCCGGCGGCATGATGGACTACTACGACGACGAGACTCTCCGCCTTCTGGCCGGCGGAATCGATCCGCTCCACTTCCCCGGCCTGCGGACCTCCATCACCAGCCAGGACTCGGTGAACATCAACCTGGACCCTGCGCCCAAGGTCATCCTCTCCGCCAGCGGCATGTGCGAGGCCGGCCGCATCCGGCACCACCTGAAGCACAATCTGTGGCGGCCGGAGAGCACCATTCTGTTCGTGGGCTATCAGTCCGAGGGCACCCTGGGCCGGAAGCTGCTGGACGGGGCCAAATCCGTGAAGCTCTTCGGCGAGGAGATCCAGGTGGCCGCCCGCATCGCCCGGATGGAGGGCATCAGCGGCCACGCCGACCAGCGTATGCTCTGCGGCTGGCTGGCCGCCATGCCCGAGGCGCCCAAGAAGGTCTTTGTGAACCACGGCGGCGACGGCGTCACGGATCAGTTCGCCCTTTTGATC
>CAMEIU010000221.1 GCA_945918815.1 uncultured Clostridia bacterium | reverse complement strand
CACCGCCACGTTTTTCAAGGAAAGGCCCTGCATTTTGGCGCACCAGTCGCCGTCCTCCTCCAGCGGCACCAGAGAGCCGCGGGTCGGAACGATGGTGTGGCCCAATTTTTCAGCCATTTGATAGCCGTCGCCGGTGGAGCCGGTCAAGGGATAGGAGCGGCCGCCGGTACAGAGAATCACACGGCTGCCGCGGACCACGCCCGCCTCCGTTTGGACGCCAGCGACGAAACCGTCCTCGGTCAGCACCGCCTGGACTCTGGCCCGCCGCACTTCCACATGCTGCTCCCGCAGGTACTTCCGCAAAGCCTGGATAACACTGGCCGACTGGTCGGATTCCGGGAACACTCGATTACCCCGCTCGGTTTTCAGGGAGCAGCCCAACCCCTCAAAAAAGGCCATGGTCTGCTCCGGCGGAAAGGCGTTGAGGGCGCTGTAGAGGAAGCGGCCGTTGCGGGGAATATTTTTCAGGACCTCATCCGGCGAACAGTGGTTGGTCACATTGCAGCGGCCCTTGCCGGTGATGGCAAGCTTCTTTCCCAGGCGGTCGTTTTTCTCCAAGAGGATCACCTTGGCGCCGGCCTCTGCCGCCGCACCGGCGGCCAACATCCCGGCCGCGCCGCCGCCTACCACCAAGACTTTATGCCTCAACTCGTTCATAAACTTCGTATTCTTCCCAAATTTGCTCCAGATTTTCAAAAATCTTAGACATTTCCTGCTCCTTGCGCCGCCCGATGGCTACAATCAATGCGTTGACCAAACTCATGGGAGCCACCAGGGAATCCACCACGGACACCATATCGCTGAGGGCCACCAAGGTGTGGTCGGCGCTCTTGGCCGCAGGGGCCTCTCTGGAATCGGTGATGACCACTACCTCCGCGCCGGAATCGTGGGCAAACTCCAGGACCTTGACCGTGCGGCTGGAATACCTCGGCAGGCTGATGCCGATGACCACGTCGCCTTTGCCCACATGGAGCATCTGCTCCAGCATTTCGCTGGTGGAAGTGGAATTGACCAGACGGACGTTGTCAAAAATGTTTCGGAAATAGAAGCTCATAAAAGTGGCGATGGCCGCCGAGGACCGGACGCCCACAATATAGATATTTCTGGCCCGAATGATGGCCTCTACCGCCTGGTCCAGAACCTGCCGGTCCAAGGCCTCGCTGGTCAGGCGGATGCTCTCCATGTCGGATTGAAGTACCATGGACACCACGTCCTGGTTGCCAAAGCGGTCGTTGGCAACCTCGATTCGCTGAACCGAGGTCAGCTTGTTGCGCACCATCTCCTGGAGCGCTTTCTGCATGCTGGGATAGCCGTCAAAGCCCAACTCCACGGCGAACCGCACCACCGTGGATTCCGAGACGCCGACCATCTTTCCCAGCTTGCTGGCCGTCATAAAGGCTGCCTTGTCATAGGAAGCCGCAATATAATTTGCAATCCGCTTTTGACCCGGTTTTGTATCGCCGTCAGAATATCCGTCGCCATAGCGTTTCTCTCCTAAAATGCCCGCCGGATGGCGGGCGACTCTGTTCCATATTCAATATACTCGGTATCGTCCTATTTTTCAAGCACGAATCAAATGGATGGCATATATTTCCTACCCTACAAAGGTGCTACATCAGGGCTTCAACTTCCTCTTGTGTCAGATGTCGCCACTTTCCGGTGGGCAGATTGCCGAGCACCAAGCTGCCTTCCTGGATTCGTTTCAATCTTGTGACGGTCAGGTTCGCCACCTGGCAGAGGCGACGGATCTGCCGGTTCCGGCCTTCGGAGATGGTAACTTTCAGTTTCGCCGTTTGATCCTTCTTCCATAAAAGGGACACTTTTGCCGGTTTCGTCCATCTGCCGTCGATTTCAATGGGATGTGTCAGGGCTTCCTCCGCCCCAGGATGATAGCCGCTGACCCAGACCTCATAGACCTTCTCCACGGCGTGCTTCGGATGGGTCAGCTGGTTTGCCAGCGCACCGTCGTTGGTCAGCAGCAGCAAGCCCTCGGAATACTGGTCCAGGCGGCCCACCGGATAGACCCGCTGGCCACAGCCGGCAACCAGCTCCGAGACCTGCTTCCGGCCCTGTTCGTCGTGGAGGGTAGTCACATAGCCTCTGGGTTTATTCAATAAGATGTACGTTTTAGGCGGCTCCTTCCGAAGGGGGACACCGTCCAGCTCCACCACGTCTTCGTCCAGATCCGCCGAATCGCCAAGGTGGGCCGTGTTGCCGTTGACACGGACGCGGCCCGCCTGGATCATCTGCTCCGCTTGGCGGCGGGAGGCCAGGCCATAGCGGGACAGCAGCTTTTGCAGTCTTTCTTCCATCATGATCCACTCTCCAATACGGAGTACCGCCAATAGAGCGGCACGGAGACAGTCTCTTTTCCATCGATCTTGAGATGCAGAACCCCGGCCTGATCTCCTGCCAGCACGGGCGCGAAGACGAACACCGGCAGGTCGAACTCGTAGGTTACCCGCTCCCCTTCCGCCAGAGGATAGGAAATCGCCGCGCCGGTTACGGCCTGTGCCAATTCCTCGCCGCCGGAAATCACCGGC
>CAMEIU010000220.1 GCA_945918815.1 uncultured Clostridia bacterium | reverse complement strand
GCACCGAAGGCTTCCAAGGAGAAAAAGCCCATCAATAAAAAAATCTTCCTGTTTGCCGGTATCGGTGTGATCGCCGTCCTGATCATTGTGCTTCTGGTCTCCTGCCTGGGCGGCAAGGGCAAGGACGACGCCAATCTGGGCCGCTATGAAGGCTTGTCCTGCGATCTGGACGGCCTGGTTATGCCCCTGGATGGCGATTGGGTCGAGCTGAAGGCCAAGGGCAAGGCCACCCTCAGCATGAGCGGCGACGAATTCAACGCCACCTGGTCCGTGGACGGTGAGAAATTCACCCTCAAGCAAAGCGGCGATGAATACACCGGTACGCTGAAGAACGGCGTTTTGACCCTCGATCTGAGCGGAGTGATCTACACCTTCGCCAAGAAAGGCGCAGAACCCGGTACAGCCGGAAACACCGCCGGAAAATCCGAACACACAACCGGTAAGACTGAAACTGCAGCCGAAGCGGGCTATTGGACGCTCCTGCGTGCTGACAGCTCCGCAGGCAACGCCATGTCCGAAGAAGACGTGGCCACATTCAAGGATCTCGGCATCGAATTCTTTGTGGATCTCAAGGAAGACGGCACCGGCGTTCTGGTGTTTGACGACCCTGTCAACATCACCTGGGCCAACGGCGTCATCACTGCGGAGGACGGTTCCAAGCTCTCCTACACACTGGAAAACGATCTGCTGCAGATCAAGATGGAGACGGAGGTCTATGTCATGACCCGCGGCGAGGGCAGCGCGCCCGAAGTAAACACAAACGCCTCTATGGGCAGCGATGCTGGCGACGACTGGGGCGACCTGTCCAGCGATTACGACTGGTGGAGCGGCACCTGGTACGGCTGGTATGTGATCAGCAACGCCAACAGCGCCTATGAGGGCAACATCAATAACGCCTATGACGTGACGGCTACCATCGAGGTCTATGCGGACGATACCGGCTATGTGGACATCGTGGACATCGATGGTGAGGATGTATGCTGGTGCTCCGTTACCTTCGGCCCCGGCATCACGGAGAACGGCGGCATGATGTCCGAGGAAGGCAGTATTTTCGGCTTTGACATCGGCCATGCCGATTGGATCGTGGATCCCGGCGCATCCATGGTCAGCGACTTTGACTACATGATCCAGATCGACGGCACCATCGTGGACGAGGACGGCGACTGGTTCGACTACAAGCTCTTCCTGCGGCCCTGGGGTATGGATTGGGAGGATATTCGGTATGCGGACACCTCCGAAATGCTCTATGACGACATGCTGCCCCTGTACTACGACGACTGGTATCTGCCGCAGATCGACGGCACTATTAACTAATACAACTCGTCATTTCGTAAGTACACCCTGTTTTGAAAGAAAGGAGCGTATCTATGCAGTATTCCATCGTAGGCGGCAGCCTGCCTGCCGTCATCATCCAGATGAACCCCGGTGAGACCATCATCAGTGAGGTCGGCGGACGGACCTGGTCCCGCGGTCCCGTCGTAACGGAAACCAAAGGAGGCAGCGTGGGCAAGGCGCTGGGCCGGATGATCTCCGGCGAAAGCCTGTTTTTGAGTCACTATACCGCCCAGGGTCCTGCGGAAATTGCCTTCTCTTCCTCCTTCCCCGGACGGATCGTCGCCCGAGAACTGCGGTCCGGCGAGAGCGTCATCTGCCAGAAGTCCGCGTTCCTTTGTGCCACCTACGGCGTGGAGCTGTCGGTGCATCTGCAGAAGAAGCTGGGCGCGGGCCTTGTCGGCGGCGAAGGCTTCATCATGCAGAAGGTCACGGGCCCCGGCCTGGCGTTCTTTGAATTCGACGGCTACTGCCCCGAATATGATCTGGGCCCCGGTGAGCAGTTGATCTGTGATACCGGCGTGGTGGCTATGATGGACGCCACCTGCACCATGGACGTACAGATGGTCAAGGGTGTGAAGAATATGCTGCTGGGCGGAGAGGGTCTCATTGACACCGTTGTCACCGGTCCCGGCCGGGTCTATCTGCAGACCATGACCGTGGCCCACCTGGCACAGCTGATGATTCCCTTCCTTCCCTTCAAAAAGTAATAACGCCATTCCCATGGCGGTGCAACCTGCGCCGCCATGGCATCAGGAGGCGCACACATGAAACAACTGACAGCCCTTGCGCTGGCCCTGATTCTGCTGCTGAGCCTGGCAGCCTGCGGCAGCAGCGAATCCGGTCCGTCCCTGCAGGACAAACTAGGAAAAAACACCACCGTTTCCACAGACCCGGCGGAAGCGAAAGGATCCACCGAGCCCGAATCGGAGAGCCAGCCGGGCAGCGCCTCCGGCAAACAACTCTCCGGCGGCAGCAAGAACAACGAACCCTCCGAACCCACCGAGGTTACCCCGGCCGGTGACGACTACAGCAATTATGCGGGCATTTATGTCTGCGACACGTCTGGAGACGAATATCCGACCGTGCTGGAGATTCACGTCTACGGCGACATTCTGTTGCTGGAATACAGCTACTTGTCAGACGGCGTCCTGTTTGGTACATGGGTCGAGGAATTCTGGCCCGACCCGGATATTATTGCGGACGGCGAAC
>CAMEIU010000219.1 GCA_945918815.1 uncultured Clostridia bacterium | reverse complement strand
AAAATCTTCGCCGCGTTTTCTTCGGCGAACTGCTTGCTGTAGAGGTCGTGGTAGTAGCCGCGTTTTTGCAGCAGCTCCAGGTGCTTGCCCTGTTCCACGATCTTGCCGTCCTTCACCACCAGGATCAGGTCGGCTTTGCGGATGGTGGAGAGGCGGTGGGCGATGAGGAAGCTGGTGCGGTCCTTCAGAAGATGGTCGATGGCCTGCTGAATCAGCTGCTCCGTTTGGGTATCGATGGAGGACGTGGCCTCGTCCAGGACGAAGATTCTCGGGTCCGCCAGGACGGCACGGGCGAAGGAGATCAGCTGCTTCTCGCCGGTGGACAGCTTGTCGCCGCCCTCGCCCACGTCGCTGTCCCAGCCCTTTTCCAGCTTGGCCACCACCGTGTCGGCGGAGACGGCCCGGGCGGCGGCCTCCACCTCTGCATCCGTGGCGTCGAGACGGCCGTAGCGGATGTTCTCCCGGACGGAGCCGGAGAACAGGTGGGGATTTTGCAGCACATAGCCGATGTTGGAGTGGAGCCAAAGCTGGCTGCGTTCCCGGTAGTCCTTCCCGTCGATCAAAATCTGTCCGTCCGTGGGCTCAAAGAACCGGCAGGCCAGGTTGACCAGGGTACTCTTGCCCGCGCCGGTCTCACCGACGATGGCCACAGTGGTTCCGGCGGGAATGTGCAGGGAGAAGTGCTCCAGCACGTTTTCGCCGCCGTCGGGATAGCGGAAGGTCACGTCCCGGAATTCGATGTCGCCCTTCAAAGGCTCCCAGTTCTCCCGCTTGGGATGGAAGGCGTCGCCGTAGCGGGCCTCCACCTCCGGGGTATCCCGGACGTCGGGCTTTTTATCCATGAGATCGGTGACCCGCTCGATGGAGGCCTGGAGGGAGATGAACTCGGCGATGTTGGCGGCGGTCATCTGAATGGGCTCGAAGATGCCGACCGCATAGGAGGTGAAGGCCGACAACGTGGCGATCTCCATGACCTGCTCCAGCACCAGGTAGCCGCCTCTTAACAGCACGATGGCCACGGCCATGGTGGAGGCGAACAGCACCAGGGGAATGTAGACGGCGTTGAGCTTGGCGGCCCGGACGCCGGCATGGTGCATGGAGCCGGTCAGCTCCTGGAAGGAGGCCGTGTTCTGGTCCTCAATGACCAGGGTCTTGGAGGTTTTCGCGCCGGTGATACCCTCGTTGAAGGCGCCGGTGATTTTGGAGTTGAGCTTGCGGATTTTCCGGTTCCAGTGGAGGATCCGGTTCTGGAAGTAGTAGGTCAAAACGGCGATAACCGGCATGATAAGAATGACCACCAGGGCCAGCTTCCAGTTCAGGGCGATCATGGCCACGAAAGTGCCCAGCACATAGAACATGGCCCAGAGAATGTCCGTCATATTCCAGGCGACCATGGCCGCGATGCGGTTGGTGTCGCTCATGAGACGGCTGATGAGATAGCCCACCGGCGTCACATTGTAGAAGGAAAAGGACAGGGTCTGGAGATGGGTGAACAGGTTCCGGCGCATGTCCCGGCCGGCGTTCATCTCAATGTGCATGGAGTTCCGGGCGAAGGCCACCACGGACGCGGCCTGGAACAGCAATGCGGCCAGATAGCACAGGGCGTAGGGCACGATGCCCTGCAGGGTCTCTTCGCCGATGAAGTGCAGCACGGCGTAACGCTGGAACAGGGGCAGAGCCACGTCCACCACCGCGCAGAAAGCGTTGAACACCAGCATGCCCAAAAAGGCCATTTTATAGTCCTTGAACACCGGAAACAGCCGTTTCCAGATCTTCCAGTCGAAGGATTTTGTATAATCCTGTTCGTCAAAGGCAGCCATTACGCCTCGCCTCCTTTCTCGATCAGTGCGCGGTCGTCGCTGCTCATCTGAATGTCATAGATCTCCTTGTAGATGCCGGGCCGGGTGATCAGCTCCTGGTGGGTGCCGATGTCGGACACGCGGCCGCCGTCCAGGACCAGAATCCGGTCGGCCTGCATCAGGGTGGTGACCCGGTGGGAGATCAGGATCACCGTGGCGTCGCCCAGGTTGTCCCGGAGGGCGGCGCGGATCTTGGTGTCGGTCTCCGCGTCCACAGCGGAGAGGGAGTCGTCAAAGATCATGACCGGGGCCTGCTGGACCAGCATCCGGGCCATGGCGACCCGCTGCTTCTGTCCGCCGGACAGGGTCACGCCCCGCTCGCCCACCACCGTGTCGTAGCCCTGGGGAAACTCGGAGATGGCATCATCCACACAGGCGATGGTCGCGGCCCGGCGCAGCTCCCCTTCCGAAGCCTTGGGCCGGGTGGCGGAGATATTCTCCCGGATGGTCTGGGAGAACAGGAACGGCTCCTGGAGGACCAGGCCGATCTGGCGGCGCAGGTCCGCCCGCTTCATCTTGCGGATGTCCACCCCGCCGATGGTGATGCTGCCCTGGCCGTCCTTCAGATCATAGAGCCGGTCCAGCAGGTGGACCAGGGTGCTTTTGCCGGAGCCGGTGCCGCCCAGGATGGCGAAGGTGCTGCCCTGGGGAATGGTGAAGGACACGTCCTTCAGCACCGGCTGGCCCTCGTAGCCGAAGGTCACATGGTCGAAGATGATGTTGCCCCGGGCGGAGGCCTCCACGGCGTCGGGCGCGTCGGTTTCCTCGG
>CAMEIU010000218.1 GCA_945918815.1 uncultured Clostridia bacterium | reverse complement strand
ATTGTAGTCGATGGCCCCGGCCTGGCAGACCTTGGCGCAGACGCCGCACTTGCCGGTCTTGAACTTGATGCAGGCCTCCCGGTCGATGACCGGCACGTTGGGAATGGCCTGGGCGAAGGGGGTGTAGATTGCGCTGCGGTTGCTGAGGCCCCGGTTGAACTCGCTGGGGGTCTTTTTGGAGGGGCATTTCTCCTGGCACAGGCCGCAGCCGGTGCATTTGTCCGCGTCCACACTGCGGGCCTTCTTGCGGATGTCCACGGTGAAGTCGCCTACGAAGCCGGAGACCTTTTCCACTTCGCTGTAGGTGAAAATGCGGATGTTGGGATGGGCCGCCGCGTCCACCATCTTGGGGGTCAGGATACAGGCGGAGCAGTCCAGGGTCGGGAAGGTCTTGTCCAGCTGGGACATGCGGCCGCCGATGCTGGGGGTCTTCTCCACGATGTCCACCGGGTAGCCTGCGTCGGCGATGTCCAGGGCCGTCTGAATGCCGGCGATGCCGCCGCCGATGACCAGGGCCCGCTTGGTGACCCGGCTCTCTCCAGCCTGGAGGGGGGCATTGAGGTTGACCTTTGCCACGGCTGCCCGCATGAGGATGACGGCCTTCTCCGTGGCCTCGGCCATGTCTTTATGAATCCAGGAGCAATGCTCGCGGATGTTGGCGATTTCCACCATGTAGGGGTTGAGACCGGCCTTTTCCGCGCACTTGCGGAAGGTGGCCTCATGCATCCGGGGAGAGCAGGAGCAGACCACCAGGCCCGTCAGGCCCTTCTCCCGGATGGCCGCCGCAATGCGGGACTGGCCCGCCTCGGAGCACATGTACTGGTAATCCTCCGCGTGGACCACGCCCGGCTCCCGCAGGGCCAGCTCCACGACTTGTTTCACGTCCACCGTGGCGGCAATGTTGCTGCCGCAGTGACAGACGAATACGCCAATTCTCTGCATCCGGTCTCACCTCCTGTAACGCCGCAGGGCGCTGACCAACAGCTGCTGGGGCAGATCCTCGTCCAGCAGCGGGGGAATCTCGTCGGCGGCCAGGTGGTTTTGGCCCCGCTGCCGCACCACCAGCTGCCTCGCGGCGTCGATGAGCCTGCCGGGCTGCACGTTCCGGGGGCACCGCTCCACGCAGGCAAAGCAGCTTAGGCATTTCCACAGGGACTTGGAAGCCACCAGAGCCTCGATGTTCTCGTTCTGCACATAGGACACGAACTGGTGGGGCTTGATATCCATTTCATTGAAGGAGGGGCAGCTGGCGGAGCATTTGCCGCACTTCATGCATTTGAGTGGATTGACGCCGCTGATTTCTTCCATCATTTCCGCTTGCTTCTTTTGAGAATTCACGTTGCCGCCTCCTTCACGCCCAGGGCCTCGGCCAAAAGCTCGGTGAAGTAGACCACCGGCAGGCCGTTTTGGGCTTTGTTGAGATTGTAAAGGCAGAGAGGACAGGCCGTGACCAATGCTTCGGCTCCGAAGCCGGAGGCGCTTTCCAGAATGGTCTCGCACATGGAGCGGGACAAGTCCTTGTCCTTCAAAGAGATGTAGCCGCCGCAGCATTCGTTGCGGTAGGGATAGATCACCGGCGTGGCGCCGATGGCCCGGAGGAAATCCTCCAGAATGGCGGGGTTCTCCGGGTCGTCAAAGGCCATGACCTTGCCGGGCCGCAGCAGCAGGCAGCCGTAATAGGCCCCGATTTTCCGCCCGGTCAGGGGATTCACGACCTTCTTTTTCACTTCGTCAAAGCCCACCTGGTCCCGCAAGACCTCCAGGAAGTGGAGGACCTGGGTCTCGCCCCGGTAGGGCTCCGGCAGTTTTAAGTAGTTGTTGGCCCGGGTGCGGATGTCGTCCACGTTTCTCATGTCGTCGTTGACCCGCTTGAGGACGTGGTGGCAGGCGGAGCAGACGGTGACCAGGTCCTGGCCGTGCTCCTTGGCGTCGTTCAGGGCCCGGACGGCGGACAGCTTCGTGGCGATCTCGTCGGTTCCCAGGGGATACACGCCGCCGCAGCACTGCCAGTTCTGGATTTCCTCCAGCTCGAAGCCCAGGGCCGCCGCGCTGGCCCTGGCGTACTGGTCCAGGGCCTTGGCCTTGTTCCGCAGAGTGCAGCCGGGATAGTAGCTGTATTTCATGCAAATCGGTCCTTTCGTCTTACAGCTGAATCTGGGCGATGACCGCCTTCAGGGCGTTGGCGCTGGACTGGAGCTTCGCCACTTCCTCCCCGGTCAGCTGCACCGGGATCTTGCCCTGGACGCCGTCGGGGCCGATCATGGTCAGGGTGCTGAGACAGACGTCCTCAATGCCGTATTCCCCGTGCATCATGGAGGACACGGAGGCCATGGAGTTGTAGGCCGACAGCAGCACGCTGCATAGCTTGGTCACGGCCACGGATACGGCGTAGAAGGTCGCGCCCTTCCGGGCAATGATCTTGCCGCCGGACTTGCGCACATAGTCCAGCATGGCTTCCTTGTCCAGAGGCTCCAGCTCATGGCCCCGCCGCCGGAGAATTTCCTCATAGGCGTCCAGGTCGCAGCCGGAGATATTCGCCACGGACCAGGGGATGAAGGAGGTGTCGCCGTGTTCGCCGAAGACATAGGCGTGGATGTTCTTCTGGGCGATCTGGAAATGCTCCGACAGGCCGTAGCGCAGGCGGGAGGTGTCCAGCAGGGTGCCGGAGCCGAT
>CAMEIU010000217.1 GCA_945918815.1 uncultured Clostridia bacterium | reverse complement strand
TTTTTTCATTTGTCACTATTTAAAATTGTCCTTGACTTTGGGTACACCGCAGTATCCCCTTCGGGGATGATTCAAAATTATTTTCCGAAGGAAAATAATTCAATAAAAAATGAAAGGAGGTTCTCCCATGGCGTTTCCCGCTTCGTTTCTCGACGAATTGACGGCCCGCAATCCCATTGAGGATGTGGTGGGCCAGTATGTGGCCCTGACGCGCCGGGGGAGCAACCTCTTCGGCCTGTGCCCCTTCCACAGTGAGAAGACCGCGTCCTTCTCCGTGGCCCCGGACAAGGGCATTTACTACTGCTTTGGCTGCCACAAGGGCGGCGGGCCCATCAACTTCATCATGGAGATCGAGGGCCTGGATTATCCTGACGCCGTCCGCTTTCTGGCAAAGCGTTCCGGCATGGAGGTCCCGGAGGATGCGGAATACCGGTCCACCTATAAAAAGCAGGAACGGCTCCGGGCCTTGTGCAAGGACGCCGCCCGGTATTATTACAATCAGCTCAACGGTCCCGCGGGCCAGCCCGGCCGGGATTATCTGGTCAAGCGTGGCCTCTCCAAACAGACCGTTACCCGGTTCGGCATCGGCTTCGCGCCGGAGGGGTGGTCAGGCCTCATGGATACCATGACGAAAAATGGGTATACCAAGGAGGAACTGCTGGAGGCGGGCCTGGTGGTCAAAAGCCAAAAGGGCAGCCTCTACGACCGGTTCCGCAACCGGCTTATGTTCCCGATCATCGATGTAAGGGGCAATATCATCGGCTTCGGCGGCCGTGTCATGGACGATTCCAAGCCGAAATACCTGAACTCGCCGGAGACTATCATTTTCAATAAACGAAAAAATCTCTTCGCCCTGAACATCGCCAAAAAGAGCAAGCAGGGCCGCATCATTCTGACCGAGGGCTACATGGATGCCATCTCCCTCCATCAGTACGGCTTCGACTGCGCCGTGGCGTCCCTGGGCACCGCCCTCACAGAAGAGCATGCCCAGATGCTGGCCAAATATACCAATCAGGTGGTTTTGACCTACGACGGCGACGAGGCCGGGCAGAACGCCACCAGAAGGGCCATTCCCATGCTGGAAAAGGCGGGCCTCCAGGTGAAGGTCCTGCGGATGCAGGGGGCCAAGGACCCGGATGAATTTTTGAAAAAATACGGGGCCGACAAATTCAAGGTCCTGCTGGAACGTTCTGAGAATCACGCGGAGTACCGGCTTCTCAGCCTGCAGAACAAGTACGACCTGACCGTGGACGAGCAGCGGATCCAATTCCTCAAGGAGGCGTCGGAGCTGGTGGCATCCCTGTCCAACGCCGTGGAGCGGGAGGTCTACGGCACCCGTGCCGCCGAGGCCGCCGGAATCACCCCGCAGGCCATGCAGGTGGAGGTCAACAAGGCCTATAAACGCCGGACCGCCCGGGAGAAGAAGCGGCAGGAGCAGCAGGATCTGGACGTGGCGTCCCAGCGGCAGCCCAAGGAGAAGAGCCTTCGCTACAGCAATCTCACCTCCGCCAGCGCAGAGGAGTGTATTCTGCGGCAGATTCTCAAGGAGCCGGAGGCGATGGAGGATCTGAAGCTGCTGCCGGAGCAGTTCTCTGCGCCGGTGCTGGGCAAGGCCTATGGCATTTTGAAGCGGTGCTATGAAGAAGGCCGGCCTGTGACCCTGCGTTCTCTGGAGCAGGATCTGTCGCCGGAGGAAATGAACCACCTGACCAAGGTGGTTGCGGAGCGGGACGAGTTGGTCTCCGAACAAGCGCTGCATGACTGCGCTGCCGTTGTGCGGGACTGCTATGAGAAGACGGCGCTGGCAGGGGATAAGATAGAAGCCATGCGTGCCATGCAGAAAAGCATGATACAAAAGAAAGGCATAAAAAAGAAAGGCACAGGAGGTTTACCATAATGGAAAAAGCATTGGAACAGCTGGCCAAGATGGACCTGACGGAAGAAAACCGCAAGAAGCTCACAGACCTGCTGGTAGAATCGAAAAAAACGGGAAAGGTATCCTCCAAGCTGCTGATTGAGACCCTGGACGCCGTGGACGCCACGGAGGCCCAGACGGAGCAGTATTATGATCTCCTGGAAGCCAACGGCGTGGAGATCGACGTGGCCGACGTCATGGAGATTCTCAGCCCTGCCGGGGACGCGGATCTGGACCTGCGCCTGGACGACGGGCTGGAGCTGCCCACGGAGGACGAACTGGAATCCCTGGAAAAGGATCCCCTGGGCGACCCCATGGAGGAGCTGGAGGAATCCCTGCCCGCCGATACGGTGAAAATGGACGATCCGGTCCGCATGTACCTCAAAGAGATCGGCAAGATCAAGCTTCTGTCCCCGGAGGAGGAGCTGGAGCTGGCCAAGCGCATGGCCAACGGCGACGAGGAAGCCCGCCAGCAGATGGCGGAGGCCAATCTCCGGCTGGTGGTGTCCATTGCCAAGCGGTATGTGGGCCGGGGCATGCAGCTGCTGGATCTGATCCAGGAGGGCAACCTGGGCCTGCTGAAGGCTGTGGAAAAGTTCGACTATACCAAGGGCTATAAGTTCTCCACCTACGCCACCTGGTGGATTCGCCAGTCCATCACCCGGGCCATCGCCGACCAGGCCAGGACCATCCGCATTCCGGTCCATATGGTGGAGACCATCAACCGGGTCATCCGCACGGCCCACGCCATGGTCCAGTCCCTGG
>CAMEIU010000216.1 GCA_945918815.1 uncultured Clostridia bacterium | reverse complement strand
GTATTGGGAGGCCTCGATCATCTCGGCGGCGATGGCGGTGCCGACGCCGGACTGGAAGATGGAGTGGGTGCGGGGCTCCCGGAGCATCATGGCCTTCACGTCGGCCAGGGCAGCCTGGAGCTCGCCGGTGGTGGTGACCTTCTTGCCGATGTAAGCATAGATGCAGGCCAGATAATAAGCGGTGCTGGGCATGGTCAGGGGCGCGTCGGGACCCAGCTCGGCCACGACCTGATTGACTTCCGCTTCGGCTTTGGCGAACATTTCGTCGGAGCCGGAGAATACGCGTTCAAAGAGGGTTCTTGCCATTCTTATGTTCATTCCTTTCGAAATCGATCGTTATTCTTCAGAGTCGATGACAGCCTTGATGGCGCGGATTTCGTCCACTGCCTGGGGGCTGCAATCGTAGGGAGAGAGGCCTTTGCGGTCGGCGTCGATGACGTCGGGGTTGTAGCTCATGAAACCCAGCAGATCCTCCGGCGGGATACGGCTTTGGAGGAAGGCGCGGTCGGATTCGTCGCGGACCTTGTTGGCCACGACCCGGACCTTGGTGACGCCGATGTCCCGGGCCAGCTGCTTGATGCGCTCATAGGTCTGGATGGACCGTGCGCCCGGCTCGATGACCACGATGAACTGGTCCATCATGCTGGCGGTGCCGCGGCCCAGATGCTCCAGACCGGCCTCCATGTCCATGATGACCACGTCATCCTTCCGGAACACCAGGCTGGACAGGATGGCCTTGAGCATCACATGCTCGGGACACACGCAGCCGCTGCCGCCGGTGTCCACGGTGCCCATGACCAGCAGCTTGACGCCGTTGACGTCCTTGCTGAGCTTGTCCGGCAGGTCCGAGACCTGGGGGTTCAGCTTATAGAAGGTGTTGCTGGCGTTGGCGGCGGTGCGCTCCTTGGCCAGCTCCTTCATTTTGGAGACGGGGACGATGGAGTTGACCTCCTCCTCCGGCAGGCCCAGGGCCAGACCCAGATTGGCGTCCGGGTCCACGTCGGCGGCCAGGACGGGGCGTCCCTCATCGGCGTACAATCTGGCCAGGGTGGAGGCCAGGGTGGTCTTACCCACGCCGCCCTTGCCGGTTACTGCGATTTTCATGCTTGAAAGACCTCGAATACTTGATTTGAATTAGATACCCAGAGCGGCTCTCTTGGCTTCGATGTCGGCGATCATCCGGTCGCCCAGCTTCTCGATGTCCAGCTCCACGGTATAGTTGGCTTCGACCCAATCCTTGACGCCGTGCTCGCCCTGGAGCAGCGCGGTGATTTCGGAGGAACCCTTGGAGTAGGGATCCACGCCCAGGTATGTATTGATGCCGGTGGCCACAACGTAGTTGCCGATGGAAACGGCCTTCTCGGACATCCACTCAGGAGCGCAGCCGCACAGGGGCAGCTGGGAGATGTTGCAGCCCCAATCCATGGCCAGATCGGAGGCCAGAATCATCATACGGGAGATATCCACGCAGGAGCCCATGTGCAGGATGGGCGGAATGCCCACCAGCTCGCAGACACGCTTCAGGCCCTCGCCGCAGTATTCCTTGGCGTCGGGATCCATGAGGCCGGCCTTGGCGGCAGCCTGGGCGGAGCAGCCGGAGACGACCACGATGATGTCGTTCTTCAGCAGCTTCTTCATCAGCTCAATGTGGGCGGTGTCGGGGCGGACCTTGGGGTTGTTGCAGCCGACCATGGCGACCGCGCCGCGGAGCACACCGGCCTTGACCACGTCGGCCAGAGGCTTCAGGGTGCCCATTTCGTCCACATGGGAGTTGCAGACGCCGTCCAGCTCCTTCTTGATGGCCTCGACGGAGTAGCCCACGCGGGCCTTGGACTTGAGCTGGGGAATGTTCACCAGATCCTGGTTGCGGTTCTTAAAGTTCTCCACCGCCATCCGCACGATGGCCTTGGCGTTCTCCGCGGCAGATTCTTCATGGAACTCGATGTACTCGGAGTCGGGCATCCGGGCGATGGGGGAGGTGGTGACGAACTTGGTGTGGAAGCACTTGCTCAGGGGGCCCAGAGCCGGGAAGATGCACTGCACGTCCACGACGATGGCTTCGCAGGCGCCGGTCAGGACCACGTTCTCCTGCTGCAGGAAGTTGCCGGCCATGGGAATGCCGTGACGCATGGCCACTTCGTTGGCGGTGCAGCAGACGCCGCAGATGTTGATGCCCTTGGCGCCCTGCTCTTTGGCCAGGGCGATCATCTCAGGATCCTGGGCATAGAAAACGATCATTTCGGAAAGGGAGGGATCATGGCCGTGCACCACGATGTTGACCATGTCCTTTTCCATGACGCCGATGTTGGCGGTGGTGTCCACGGGCTTGGGGGTGCCGAACAGCACGTCGGACAGCTCGGTGCCCATCATGGAGCCGCCCCAGCCGTCGGACAGACCGGCGCGCAGAGACTGGCGGATCAGAGCTTCGGGCAGAGAAGAGCAGCCCATATGGGTCATATGCAGGGACTGGGAGACCTCACGGTCGATGGCGCGGGGCTCAATACCGGCGTCATGCCACAGCTTCTGGGTGTGCTCGGGGGCGCGCTTCAGGAACCGCTGGGTGCCGAAGACCTTGCCGTATTCCTCCAGGCCGGTCAGAGCCACTTCGTGGGCCAGGTCGTAGATGTCCTTGCCCTCGGTCTCAATACCCCATTCCTTGGCGTTGCGCTTCAGCTTCTCCGGGTCCTTGCCCTGGTATGC
>CAMEIU010000215.1 GCA_945918815.1 uncultured Clostridia bacterium | reverse complement strand
GATGATCATACCCTGGGCGCGGAGCACCAGACCGAGAGGGCGCATGGATACGCCGCCGATGCCGACCAGATGGGCGTGCATGCCTGGCTTCAGATAATCGGCGATGGTCTTCTTTGCGGAAGATGGATTCATGTGGATGCCTCCAAACAATGATAAAAACCTGTTGCGGGACAGGGGAAGGATTCGATATAATAAAGCTACCGGACTTGAATTATATATCAGATGGCGGCGTAAGACAAGGTGAAATTTGCAAAAATCTGCCCCATTTTGAAAAGGAGTTTTCGATGTCTGAGAAAAAACCGGAACAAATCCTGGCCGCCCTGGAGCAGGCCGGGTTTGAAGCCTGCTATGTGGGGGGCTGCGTGCGGGATCTGCTGCTGGGCCGTCCGGTCCACGACTGGGACGTGACAACCTCGGCCCTGCCGGAGGAGACCATGGCCTGCTTTCCCCACTGCGTCCCCACGGGCATCCGCCACGGCACCGTCACGGTGCTGGAGGACGGGGCCAAGGCCGAGGTGACCACCTTCCGCTGCGACGGCGGCTATCACGACGGCCGCCACCCGGACCAGGTGACCTTCGTCCGCTCCCTGGCAGAGGATCTGGCCCGCCGGGATTTCACGGTCAACGCCATGGCCATGGACCTGCGGGGAAAGATCACAGACCTGTACGGCGGCCGGGAGGACCTGCAGGCGGGAATCCTGCGCTGCGTTGGAGAACCGGTCCAGCGGTTTCAGGAGGACGCCCTGCGGATGTTGCGGGCCTTGCGGTTCTCGGCCCAACTGGGCTTTTCCATAGAACCGGAGACCTGGGCCGCCATCGGGCGGAACGCGGATCTGTGCCGGAAGCTGTCGGCGGAGCGGGTGCGGGACGAGCTGGAAAAGACGCTGCTGTCCGACCGCCCGGGGCTGGCGGCGCAGATGGCCGGTCTGGGGCTGCTGCAAGCCTTCGGCCTGACGGAAGCTCGGGACTGCCGGTGGCTGGCGGCGTTGCCCAAAGACCGGACCGTCCGCTGGGCCGGTTTCTGCCGTGTCTATTCGGAATTGGACCTGACGCTGCTTCGGCTGGACAAGCGGACCACCCACGACGTCATGGCCGCCGCTCGGTGCGGCTGCCCGGAGGACGCCCTGGGCTGGAAGCGGCTCATTGCCCTGCAAGGCCGGGATGTGGCCCGAATCGCCGCGGCCCTGTGGGATCGGACGGAATTATTGGAAGAGATTTTGAACTCCGGCCAATGCCTGTCCCTCCGGGACCTGGCCGTCACCGGCGCGGATTTTCCGAATCTGCAAGGCCCCGCCGTCGGCGCGCACCTCCAAAAGCTCCTCTGCCATGTCCTGGCCCACCCGGAAGACAACCGGCGGGAGATTCTATTGAATCTATTTTAGAATGCGCCGTAGGGGCGACTCTTGCGGTCGCCCGCAGGTAGCCGCTTTCGGGCGGCCGCAAGGGCTGCCCCTACGGCGGGACCGGCAGCCGGGGAGCGTATTCTTTGATGAACGAAGAAACATACTTTGAGAGATTGCAAAATAACCCGATTTATGCTATAGTATTCCCATAAGAACCAAAAAAGGAGTACCGTACAATGCTGAAAAAAGTCACGGAATCGATTTTGTACGTGGGCGCCAACGATCATGATGTGGACCTGTTTGAGGGCCAGTATGTGGTGCCCAACGGCATGGCCTACAATTCCTATGTGATCCTGGACGAAAAAATTGCCGTCATGGACACCATCGACCAGAAGAAGACGGCGGAATGGCTGAAAAATATCGAAGGGGCGCTCCAGGGCCGTCAGCCGGATTACCTGGTGGTCCAGCACATGGAGCCGGACCACGCCGCCTCCATCGAGGCCTTTGTCAACAAGTATCCCGGCGTCACCGTGGTGGGCAACGTCAAGACCTTTACCATGATCGGGCAGTTCTTCCCGAAGCTGACCATGGAGAGAACCCTGTCCGTCAACAATCTGGATGTGCTGAGCCTCGGCAAGCATCAGCTGACCTTCGCCTTCGCGCCCATGGTCCACTGGCCCGAGGTCATGATGACCTACGATTCCTTTGACAAGGTCCTGTTCTCCGCCGACGGCTTCGGCAAGTTCGGCGCCCTGGATGTGGAAGAGGACTGGGCCGACGAAGCTCGCCGCTACTACATCGGCATCGTGGGCAAGTACGGCAAGCAGGTCCAGAACATTCTGAAGGTGGCCGCCACCCTGGATATCGGTATCATCTGCCCCCTCCACGGTCCTATTCTGACCGAGAATCTGGGCTATTACATCAATCTCTACGACCTGTGGTCCAGCTACACGCCGGAGTCTGAGGGCGTGGTCATCTGCTATACCTCCATCTACGGCCACACCAAGGCCGCCGTGGAGCTGCTGCGGGACGAGCTGAAAAAGGGTGGTGCGCCGGTGGTGGTCCACGATCTGGCCCGCTGCGACATGGCCAAGGCCGTGGAAGACGCCTTCCGCTATGACAAGCTGGTCCTGGCCACCACGACCTATAACGCCGACATCTTCCCCTATATGCGCACCTATCTCGACAAGCTGACGGAGCGCAGCTTCCAGAACCGCACCGTGGCCTTCCTCGAGAATGGCTCCTGGTCCCCCACGGCTATCCGCGTCATGAAGGACCGCCTGTCCAAATCCAAGAACCTGACCTACTGCGCCAATGAGGTCACCATCCTCTCAGCCCTGAACGACGACACCACCGCCAAGGTCC
>CAMEIU010000214.1 GCA_945918815.1 uncultured Clostridia bacterium | reverse complement strand
TTTTTTCATTTGTCACTATTTAAAATTGTCCTTGACTTTGGGTACACCGCAGTATTTTCCTTCGGAAAAAAATCAATTCGTCCGAAGGACACCACAATTATTCATCATTCATTCTTCATTGATCGAACCAGGAAAGGAGGAAACCGCCGTGAAGCGCAGGCTTTGGGAAATCGGAAAGGATATTCTGATTGCTTTATTGATTTGCAGCCTGCTGCTGTTGGCTGCGGCCTCCCTGCCGTCGGAGAGCGTCCGGAACAGCCCCTGGCTGTCCTCTCTGCTCCAACCCTTTGCCGCCCTTTTGGGCCTGTCCCAGTCGGAGCTGGCCTATGTGGAGACGGCTTTGCCGGTCCTGGACGCGGCCCAGCCTCTGGCGATCTCCGTGCAGAATTCCGCCGGGCGGACCACGGCCATGTGGGATTTCTCCGCATTGGACGCCGCCTTTGAGTCCCTGGGCGGCCTGCTGGGCCAGGCATTGGACACGGCGGACGGCTTCTCCCAGGTGTCCCAGGCGCGCCTGCTGACGGCCATGACGGGCCCCAGCGTGTATTTCTACTACGGCGTCTCCCTGCCCGCCAATCTGCTGGCCTCCTGGCTGGACGCCTCCATGGACGGGGAGGTCCCGGCAGCCTCCGTCTGCGTCCTGGCCCTGGAGGAAGACACGGTCACCCTGTATCTGGCCGGGGAGGCATGCTACGCCGCGGCCACCGGCGTCCAGGCCGACACCTTATCCGGCCTGCTGGAACAGTTCCGGCCCGACGGCTCCCAGTTTGCCTTTGAGAGCGGCTCCAAGCTGGACGCCCTGTCTCTGATTCCCGGTGTCAGCCCCACGGTCTCCGCTGTTTCCACCGCCAATCCCTGCGACACCCGCTATATGGAGCAGCTGGCCACGGACCTGGGCTTCAATCCCTACGGCGACGGCAGCTACACCGACGCCGCCGGCAACACCTATTTTGCCGAGTCCAACTGCTCCCTCCAGATCACCCCCGAAGGGACGCTGCTTCTGAATTCCTCCGCCGCCGGACGGTTCGAGGCCGCCGGCGACAGTCTGGATTCCCTGGTGGAGGAGGCCCGGCGTCTGGTGGATCTGGCGGCCTCCGGCGTATTGGGAGACGCCCGGATCTATCTCACCGGCCTGGAGCAGAACGGGGAGACCACGGTCTGCACCTTTGATTACATCCTCTCCGGCATTCCCGTTTCCATCCGCGGCGGTCACGCTGCCTGCGTCACCTGCCGGGGCAACGCCGTCCGCCAGATGGAAATGCAGGTGACCTCCTATACCCGGACCACGGAGACGTTGAATCTGCTGCCCGCCAATACCGCCGCCGCCATCCTGCCCGCAGGCAGCCAGCTGGCCCTGCAATACAGCGACACCGGCTCCGGCAGCCTGACCGCCGGATGGGTGCAGCCGTAAATAGGGACTGAACCGAGAAAGGGGTGACCGCCTTGCCTGTTTCCAAATTAAAAAATCTGGTGATTCTCATTTTGCTTCTGGCCAATCTGGCCATGCTGGGGCTGCTGCTGCCCGGCCGGTTGGAGAAGCAGCGGGAGGCAGCGGATCTGAGGCAGTCTCTTTCGGAGCTCTACGCTGCCCAGGACGTGGTGCTGGACCCGGACGTGATCCCGGATACGGTGACCCTCTACGCCCTGGAGCTGGCGGAGGACCCGTCGGCGGACCTGCAGGCCGCCAAGGCCCTCCTGGGGGACCAGGTCCTGGTCCAGGATGATTCCACCCGGTATCTGCGCACCTATCAGTCGGCCTACGGCCAATGCAGCCTGGGCCGCAGCGGCCGGTTCCATGCCATGCTGGAGGACCAGGCGGAAAGCGGCGATCTCGTAAAGGCCGCCAAGCAGACCCTGAAGCGCATGGGCTTTACCTACAGCAGCCTGAGCCAGCCGGAGCGGCTGCGGGCCGGCGTCTACAGCGTCACCGCCGTCCAGTCGGTCCTGGACGCGCCGGTGTTCGGCGGCGAGCTGACCCTGACCTATTCCAACAACTGCCTGTCGTCTCTCGACGGTGCGTTCTTCACCGGCGCCGGGACCATGACCCGTGTCAGCGAGACGGCCTGTATCTCTGCCGCCGGGGCCCTGGTGTCCTTCCTCTCCGCCCGCTACGATTTGGGCTGGGTGGGCAGCGAGATCCTGGCCATGGAGCAGGGCTATCTGCGCTCCGAGACCGCCGCGGCCGCCGCGGTCCATCTGACGCCGGTCTGGAAGCTGACCACGGACACCGGCGTTTTCTACATCAGCGGCGTCACCGGCGAGGTGACGGCGGCCGCCTGAGCGGCCCCTATCTTGTGGGCCTGAAACAGTTTTGACACAAAATATCAATTTTTGTATCCGAATTGCCGCCGTTTTGTTATCTTTCACTTTACATAACGCGAAATCTGTGCTATGATGCTTGTTGGTAAATAATCACGTTTGTATTTCCTGTCAAAATCGGTCATACTTCTGATAGAGACGCTTTAGATCAAGTTCTGACTCGAGGAAAGAATGAGGGAATTTCATTGATTCAATATATCATCGAGGGCGGCAAGCCGCTCCACGGAGACGTGACCATCTCCGGTGCGAAAAACGCGGCGGTGGCGATCCTGCCGGCGACCCTTCTGGTCAACGGCCTGTGCCACATTGAGAACGTACCCGATATTTCCGACGTCCGCCTGCTGCTGGAGATTCTCAGCGACATGGGCGCCAACATCCGGCGGCTGAGCCGCAACACCCTGGAGATCGACTGCACCCGGGCCCGGAACA
>CAMEIU010000213.1 GCA_945918815.1 uncultured Clostridia bacterium | reverse complement strand
GGGCGGGTCGATGTCCACGGGCCGCACCACGGCCTTGTAGACCGCGGCCACGGTGACGCCCAGAACCACCACGCTGCCTGCCAGCAGCAGCGCGCCCCGCTGGACGCCGGTGAGCCGCGGTTTTTTTTGCTGGGGTTTGGTGGCAGACCGGTCCCCGGAAACGCTGGGCTTCTTCCAGAAGGATCCGCCGTGCTTGTTGCCGAATAATTTCATGGATTATCCTTTCTTTTGCTTGAGAAATGCGATGGCGTCTATGGAGTTTTTTCCCATGGGCGCGCCCTGATTTTTCAGATGGTCCTGGGTCATTTCCAGGCCCAGGAGCAGGGCCGCGTCCAGATCCGTATATGCCAGACGGCGCAGCTTTTCCACGCCAGGGAAATCGCGGTTGGGCTCCATGTAGTCGGCCACATAGATGATCTTTTCCAGGGTGGTCATATTGGCCTTGCCGGAGGTGTGCCACCAGATGGCCTGGCTCACGGCGTCGCTTTCGCCAAAGACATGCTTGGCCACGGCCCCGCCGGTGACGGAATGGAGCAGCTTCGTGTTTTCTCGTTCAAAATCGCTGATGATTATACCATATTCGCTGCATAAGTGCAACTGGTCCACGCCCACCAAAGCCTTGGTGACGTCGTGGAGAATGCCCGCCCGGGCGGCGTCCACCGGGTCCGCGCCGAACTTCTTCGCCAGCTCCACGGCGGTGGCGCTGCAGCCGATCACATGGGGAATCCGCTTTTCGTTGTGCAGAGCCAGGCTCTCCTGTTTCAGTTGATCGAAGGGCAGATTCTTCCGGTTCCGGTCCGTGCCGTAGAGGCCGCGATTGCGGATTTCATGCAGGACCTTCTCCGGCAGGTACGCCTGGGCCCCGCCCAGGATCAGCATCCGGCGGACCGTGGTGGAGGAGACCTCCAGGAATTCGTTGGAGATGATCACCGGCGTGGTGCCAAATTTCTGGCAGATGGCCCGGGCCTGGGCGTGGAGGGCCACCGGATCGTCGCTCTGCCGCTGGGCCATGGCGATCTCCGCCAGGGAACAGATCTCCTTGGCCTTGTGCCAGGTCTCAAAGGACAGGAACATGTCGGTGCCCATGCAGAGGAACAGCTTGTCGTTGGGATACCGCCGCTTCAGCTCCCGCAGGGTGTCCACGGAGTAGTCGGGCCCCTCCCGGTGCAGCTCCAGATCGTCCACCTGGACGAAGGGCAGGTCCTCCACAGCCAGCTTCAGCAGCGCCAGCCGGATCTGGGCGTCCGGCGTATCCGGCGGAAGGACCTTATGGGGCGGCAGGGCCGCAGGAATAAACAGCACCAGGTCCAGACCCAGATTCTTCTGAAATTCCCTCGCCGCCAGGATGTGCCCCAGATGGGGCGGATTAAAGGTACCGCCGTAAACGCCGATTCTTGCCATAGCTGTCCCCTCTCTTTTTGAATTGACAATTGATAATGGATAATTGACAATGAAGGTATTTTCCTTCGGAAAATGATTGAAAAAAGCCCGTTTCCAAGTAGTCCGCAGGGGCGACCCTTGCGGTCGCCCGATGGTACGCACGACGGGCGACCGCAAGGGTCACCCCTACGGCGTTGTTTGGTCGTGCTTCATAAATTTTAAATCGTCCCGAAGGGACACCATCATTGTCCATTGTACATTGTCAATTGTCAATTGATATTAGTCCTGATAAAACTGCTTTCTTCTTTCAATGGCGGCTTTGACCGCCTCGTCATGGAAGTACTGGTCCCGGCGTTCCTTCTCCGCCTTGGCCTGGGCTCTTCTTCTCTGGCGGCCCGCCCGGACGGGATTGACCTTTTTCTTGGCCGCGGCGGCGACTTTTTCCTTGGCCTTCCGCGCTTCCTCCAGCTTGGCGGATTTCCGGTAGATCACAAAGGTGGCGCCCACGGTGGACACGCCCTCGGCCCCGGTGGCCTCGCAGATGGCGTCGCTGGCCTCCCGGGCGGTCATCATGGCCGTCTCCAGAACCCGGCCCTTGACCAGCTCCCTGGCGTCCAGCAGTTTCTCCGCCTCCAAAATCACGTTCTCGGCCGCGCCGCCTTTGCCCACCATCAGGGTGGTCTCCAGGCTGTTGGCCTGGGCGCGAAGCTCCGCGCGCTGCTTGCTTGTCAGCATATGCCTGCCTCCTTCCATGCGTTCAAAAATGCCTGCAATGCGTTGCCCCGGTGCGAGATGGCGTTCTTTTCCTCTGCCACAGCCTGGGCAAAGGTCTTACCGAGGGACGGTACATAAAATACCGGATCGTAGCCGAAGCCGTTCTCCCCTGCCGGTTGACGTGTGATCACGCCCTCGCAGGTTCCCCGGGCGGTCACGATTCTGCCGTCGGGCAGCGCGCAGGCAATGGCGCTAACAAAGCGGGCCGTGCGCCGTCCGTCGGGCACATCTTTCATATGTTCCAGGAGTAATTGGGTCCGGGCGGCATCGCTGTCCAAGCCGCCGTAGCGGGCGGAATAGACGCCCGGAGCCCCGTCCAGGGCGTCCACCATCAGGCCGGAATCGTCGGCGATGGCCGCCATGCCGGAGGCCTTCATAACCGCTGTGGCCTTCAGCAGGGCGTTTTCCTCGAAGGTGGTTCCCGTTTCCTCCACCTCCACGTCCACGCCCGCCTGGGACTCCAGAATCACCTCCAGGCCCAGCCGGCCCAGAATGGTCTGCATCTCTAAAAGTTTGTGCGGATTTTTGCTGGCCAATACCAATTTCATACCAGCGCCTCCACAAATTCTCCGGCCTGGAAGGGCATGAGGTCGTCCATCTGCTCGCCCACGCCGATATACTTCACCGGAATTTGCAGGGTGTCGGCCACAGCCACCACGATGCCGCCCTTGGCGGTGCCGTCCAGCTTGGTCAGGACAATGCCGGTGACCCCGGCGATCTGCTGGAACTGTTTGGCCTGGAGCAGGCCG
>CAMEIU010000212.1 GCA_945918815.1 uncultured Clostridia bacterium | reverse complement strand
CCGGGGGTCTGGACGCCGCCGCCGGTGCAGGAGGCCAGCTCGCCGAAGGTCATACCGGCGGGGGTCATGCCCTTGTACTCGCGGTTGACCACGATGAAGCCGTTGGAGCAGGGCTCGATGCCGCAGATGCACTCGAAGCAGCCGCAGGAGGTCATGGGGTCCTCCAGGATGGAGTACAGGGTGACATTCTCCACCGCGCCGTGGGTGGCCTCGGTGATGGCCTGGTTGACAGTCTCATAGCGGCCGGTGCGCTCGTCGATGCAGCCGGTCTTCATGATGGGCTGGCAGGGGCCGTTGGGATTGAGCTCGTTGGTAGCCTTGGCGTCCAGCCAGGACACGGCGCCGCAGAGGCCCAGACGCTCGGGGGTGACCACGCAGCAGTGGGCCGGGGCGAAGGATTGGCACAGGATGCAGGTGTAGAACCGGTCCACGGCCTCGTCGGTCATGGAAGCCAGGCGGTCATCACGGGCATTGTAGCGCGGGGTGGCCACGTCGTTGAGGAAGGCCTGGACCTGATCCTTGTCGGTGATCAGGGTCACCTGGCACTTGTCGACCACGGCGTCGAATTCGTCCATGATCATATGATACAGGACCTCGGCGAAGTCCTTCAGCCGGAGGCCGGCCTCGAAGGCGGCGTTGGACACGCGGATGCGGATCTGGTTCCGCTGGCCGGTGTGCATGACGCCCTCCATGTAGTTGAACCAGGCGTGGATCTTTCGCTCGATGACGGACTCGAAGTCGGCCTGCATCTTCTTGCCGGCGACCTCCACATAGGTGGCCAGGGCATAGTCCCGGTCGCCGCTGTCGATGTCCGGGCCCACGATGGTCAGCTTGTGGTCCTCCACCTCGGCCATGTCCTTCATGAGGACCAGCTCGGCGGTGGGGTTCTTGCCGGACCAGAACTCGGCCTTCACGTCGGCCTTGCGGATGATCTCGCCCTCGAAGGCGGCGGCGAAGGCCACGGGGATGGGCAGCTCCTTGGACTTGATCTTGATGCCCCGCAGCTCCAGGGACTTCTTGACGGTGTCGGCATGGTCGCAGACGGACTCCAACGCGCCGGGCACCTGGTTCTCGCCCAGGTCGATGTCCACCACCACGGGGAAGCCCAGAGCGATGGCGCCGGCGCCGGCGGAGACCACCACGGCGTCGATGGCGCCGAAGGTGTTGACGAAGGCGGGCACGCGGTTCTTGGTGTAGTCCAGCAGGCCGCCCAGGTCGCCGGGCTGCACGTTGCCGAAGATCAGGGCGGCACGGATGGCCACGGTGACCACATGGATGACGGAGGTCACGTCATGGCCCAGGGGCACCACGCGGAGCTCCAGACCCATTTTGACGCCGCCCTCGGCGCACTGCTCAATGACGTCGCCCACCAGGAAGGTCAGAATGCCCTTGGACTGATAGTCCTTGACCACCTTGGCCACGTCGGCGGGATTCTCGGCCTTGCCCAGGACCACGGCCACGCCGGGGATGTCGCCGGTGACCAGGGGCACGCCCAGAGAACGGATGATGGGGTCGGGCACAAAGCCGATGCCGGAGTCATTGGCATAGGGATCGCCGCCGTCCACATATTTCAAGCCCTCCAGGATTTCCGCGCCGACGGCGGTGGCGAGACCGGCGTTCAATGCCTGGCCCAGGTCCTCCTGGTTGGTGATGAGGCTCTTGAGAACGCCGACGCAGGCAGGCAGATCACCGAGGGTCTTGACCTTGACGCCGGTGGCCGCGTAGATCGTGGGGAAGAAATACGCGGTATCGGGGAACGCTACTTCTTTGTCTGCGCCATACTTGGCAATGGCGTCGTTGACCGCGCCTTCGGTGAGGCCGGCGACCGCATTGGAGCCACCGTAGATCAGATCAGTTAAAACACTCATGATATACAACCTCCTTGAATATTACAGACGGAAATGGATGAATAACCTATGTTTTAATATACCAAAACCGAATGGATTTGTACAGGGTTTTTCGTGGATTTTTATCGAATGGAAGAAATTTGGATGCTGTCAAAAGTCCCCCCTATCTCGCTGTCGGGCGCGGCAGCCCCGACGCGTCATTTGGTCCCTTGCGGAGCCTCTGCAGGGGGCACGAGGGCACTTGCATCATTCAAAAACCGGGCGCATCCTTTCGGATGCGCCCGGTCTGGTTTCTGTCTTACGCCTCCAGATAGGAGTCGGAGTACAGTTCGTTGTTCTTGAAGATGTCGCAGGACTTGATGGTTTCCATCAGGCGCAGGTCGCAGGGGTTGACGATGGCGGAGGTCAGGCCCTGCATCATGGCCATGGCGACCAGGGCGGAGTCCATGATGGGACGGACGGCCTTGGGGGCGCCGTTGGAGTTGTTGGACAGGCCGCCGGTGGACTTCAGGCCCTCGTCGGCGAACAGCTTGATGGCGTTCAGCACGTCCATCTGCTTGTCCTGCATGCCCTTGACCACCAGGAACAGCGGGTCGAACCACAGGTCGGTGGCTTCCATGCCCAGGGACATGCCGCGATCCAGCATGTGGTGGCAGTGGGTCATGCGCTCTTCGTTGTCCTTGGCAATGCCGTCGGCGGAGCACAGGGCAATGACGATAGCGTCGTTGGCGGCAGCCAGGTCGATGTTGCTGATACGGGAACCGGCGTCGGCGGAGTTGACGATGGGCTTGCCGTTGGTGCGGTTGTACACGGCGATACCGGCTTCAATGGCCTTCTTGTTGGCGGTATCCAGGGCCAGAGGCACATTGTTGAAGTTCTCCTGCAGCAGCTTGACGGCCCAGGTCATGAGCTCGGGACCATTGGACTCGGCGGGGCCGATGTTGACGTCCAGATAGGTGGCGCCGGCGGCGATCTGCTCGGCAGCACGCTTCAGGATGGGCTCGGGATTCATGGTGTTCATGGCCTCGCGGATCACGGGGCTGATGCAGTGGATGCGCTCGCCGATGGT
>CAMEIU010000211.1 GCA_945918815.1 uncultured Clostridia bacterium | reverse complement strand
GATGTTGATCAGGCTCTGGGGGGTGACGGTGTCCAGATCCTGGACGGTCATGCGCTCCCGGATAACCCGCTCGAGGCGGGTGAAGCCCACCCGGAACTGATTCTGCAGCAGCTCGCCCACGCAGCGGAGGCGGCGGTTGCCCAGATGGTCGATGTCGTCGGTGGTGCCGGCGCCGTGGACCATGCAGTTGAGGTAGTTGATGGAGGCCAGGATGTCGTCGCGGGTGATGTGCTTGGGAATCAGATCCTCCCAGCGGTCCTCGATGGCCTCGGCCCAGGCGTCGGAATCGCCGCGGCCGTTGACCTCCAGCAGCTCCTTCAGGACGGCGAAGGCCACCTTCTCCTTGACGCCGTACTTGGCCGGGTCAAAGTCCACGAAGTGCTTCATGTCCACCATGCCGTTGGAGAAGACCTTCACGCTCTTGCCGTCCAGGGTGGTGATGACGGCCTCGTTGACGCCCTTGGCGGAGACGGCCTTGGCCTGCTCCCGGGTCAGGGTGGCGCCGGCGTCGAACAGGACCTCGCCGGTCATGGGATCCACCACCGGCAGGGCCAGGGTCTGCCCGGCCAGACGGGACCAGATGTCCATCTTCTTGTTGAACTTATAGCGGCCCACCTTGGACACGTCGTAGCGTCTGGGGTCGAAGAACAGGGCGTCCAGATAGGACTCGGCGCTCTCCACCGTGGGCGGCTCGCCGGGACGGAGACGGCGGTAGATTTCCAGCAGGCTCTCTTCCCGGGTCTTGCAGGTGTCCTTCTCAATGGTGGCCAGAATCCGCTCGTCCTCGCCGAACAGCTCCTTGATCTGGGCGTCGGTCTCCACGCCCAGGGCGCGGATCAGGCAGGTGATGGGAATCTTCCGGTTCTTGTCGATGCGGACATAGAACACATCCATGGGATCGGTCTCATACTCCAGCCACGCGCCGCGGTAGGGAATGTCCGAGGCGGTATAGTTGTGCAGGTCGGCCGCGATAGGGGATCACGGTGACGGCGTAGGTGATGTTCTCGGCCTTGTCAGCGTTCCGGGCATAGTAAACGCCGGGGGAACGGACGATCTGGGAGACGATGACGCGCTCCGCGCCGTTGATGACGAAGGTGCCGCCGTTGGTCATCAGGGGGAAATCGCCCATGAAGATTTCCTGCTCCTTGATCTCGTCGGTCTCCTTGTTGTGGAGCCGGACCCGGACCTTGATGGGCTTGGCATAGGTGGCGTCCCGCTCCTTGCACTCCTCCACGGTGTACTTGGGCGGCTCGTTCATGCTGTAGTCCAGGAAGCTCAGCTCCAGGTTGCCGGTGTAGTCGGTGATGGTATCGACGTCCTTGAAGACCTCGTTGAGGCCCACGGCCAGAAAGCGCTCATAGGAGTCCTTCTGGATTTTCAGCAGGTTGGGGATCTCCAGGATTTTGTCGTCATCATGCTTGGCATAGCTCTTTCGGAGCGTTTTGCCGTACATGACGTCCTTTACCATTTCCATGATGGATCATCACAGCCTTTCTTTTGGATTCTGTGTATTTTGACACGCCAGGGAGAGTTGTCACTTATTTTTATTTTCCGTCTTGCATTCCCGGTTGCAACGTGGTAAACTGAGAATGTAATGGAGCTTCAGGGCCAAAACGCCACTTAGGCATTATGGATAACTATTATAGCATATTTGATTCCAAGCGTCAATTGAATTTCCAGAAAAAGTTCACCATTTTTGCAGTTTGTGCAAAGATGGTTTTTGTTTTTTATGTAAAAAAACGCCCCCTCGTGCCCCTACAGGGGCTGGCACGGCGAAGCCGTGACTGGGGGTTGTCGCAAGTCTGCAATTGTACCGTAAGATGCGCCAGGCCCCAACCGCGCATGTCATTGCGAGCCAGTGCGCACACTGGCGCGGCAATCCGTTCTCCTTTTGTAGAGGCCCTTGGCAAAAGGAAGTAGCATGTTATGCCTCCGGCGGGTTCCTTTTCCTCGCGTGGAAAAGGAACCAAAAGACGCTTTTTTTCACGTCAGGACTGCTAAGCGTAGGTGCCGGGGAAGGGGCCGTCGAAGTCCAAACCGTTACGCCGCCCCAGGCTTGTACCGGATTCGGTACGTCAGCCCGCCGCGATGACATGCGCGCATCCCCTGATAGCTGCTCCCCCAGAGGTGCATCATCCGTCCCTGCGGTGGTAGTCGCAACCTTTTCGGGCGGCATATATTCCGCCCCTACAGAGCAGCCAAAAAAACGTCCCGGGAACGCCGCATACGGCGTTCCCGGGCTGTTGTTATGCAATATCCTCTTCCACCTTTTCCGGCGGGGTGTCCAGCCGCTCCGGGTTGTCCAGGAGGCGGCGGAGGTATTTCAGAACTGTGGCGTAGTAGAAGCCGTCGCAGATCCGCTCGTCCAGGTTGAAGGTCATGTCGATGTACTTTTTGTGGAGCACCGTGCCGTCGTTGGCCACCTCGTTGCGGCGGTATTTGCAGCCGAAGGCCACGAACACCGGCAGGTTGCCGAAGTCGTAGAGATGGTGGACGATGGCCGGGATGCCGAGAGAGCCCATGGACGTGAAGAACACGGAGCCGTGGAACGGACTGACCTCCAGCAGGAATTTGGGCAGGAGGCCGAAATAGTCCAGGGTCTTCAAAAGCCACACCACAAATTTGAACAGCAATCCCGGCAGCATGGTGAAGGCCCGGATGGTCTGGTCCAGGGTGCTGTTGAGGGGTGTGCTCTTGACCTTCTGGATTGCCTCGTCATACTTCCGATAGATGTCGTAGACCGTATCCGTGGGCTTTAAATGGAGCTTGATGGCCGTGTCCGGCGACTGGGTGTCCATGCTCTTTTTGATGACCATGGAGTACTGGATGTCGTCGCCCCGGCTGTAGACCCGCTGGCCCGACAGGAAGCGGTTCAGGGCCGGATACCTGGCCACGCAGCGGACATAGGCGGCGATCATCA
>CAMEIU010000210.1 GCA_945918815.1 uncultured Clostridia bacterium | reverse complement strand
TCAAGAAGATGCAGGAGGACGGCACCTTCGACATGCTGCCCAAGAAGGAAGTCATCAAGCATCTGGGCGAGATCGCCAAGCTGGAGAAGTACCTGGGCGGCGTGGTGGAGATGAAGAAGCTCCCCGGCGCGCTGTTCGTCGTCGACCCCCGCAAGGAGCGCAACGCCATTGCCGAGGCCCGCAAGCTGCACATTCCCGTTGTCGCCATCGTCGACACCAACTGTGATCCCGACGAGGTCGACTATGTGATCCCCGGCAACGATGACGCCATCCGCGCCATCCGTCTCATCGCCGCCACCATGGCCAACGCCGTCACCGAGGGCAAGCAGGGCGAAGAGAACACCGAGGAAGCCGCCCCTGTGGAAGAGGCCGCCGCGGAATAATCCGGCGGAACACGACTGAAGAACTTAGGAGGAACCAAATTATGGCTTTTACCGCTGCAGATGTCAAAAAACTGCGTGAAATGACCAACGTCGGCATGATGGACTGCAAGAAGGCCCTGGCTGAGACCGACGGCGATATGGATAAGGCTGTGGAATACCTGCGTGAAAAGGGTCTGGCCAAGGCTGCCAAGAAGGCCGGCCGCATTGCCGCCGAAGGTATGGCCTATGCCACTGTGCTGGATGGCACCGGCGTCATCGTCGAGGTCAACGCTGAGACCGACTTCGCCGCCAAGGCCGAAGTGTTTGTGAACTTTGTCAAGGACGTGGCCACCGCTGTCGCCACCTCCGACGCCCAGGATCTGGAGGCTCTGAAGGCCGTCAAGTATCCCGGCTCCGAGCTGACCGTGGGCGAGACCATTCCTGAGAAGGTCATGGTCATCGGCGAGAACATCCAGATCCGCCGCTTTGCCCGCTTCACCGAGAACACCAGCGTCGCCTATGTCCACGGCGGCGGCCGTATCGGCGTTCTGGTGAACCTGGAAGTCGGCGGCGGCATCGACGCCACCGAGATCGGCAAGGACGTTGCCATGCAGATCGCCGCTCTGAACCCCCGCTTCTGGGACAAGAGCCTGGTGACCGCCGACGTACTGGAAGAGGAGAAGAAGATTCTCGTCGCCCAGATGGACAACGATCCCAAGATGGCCTCCAAGCCCCAGCAGGTCAAGGAGAAGATCGCTGCCGGCAAGCTGAACAAGTTCTACGAAGAGAACTGCCTGCTGCAGCAGGCCTTCGTCAAGGACGGCTCCATGAGCGTGGAGCAGTATATCGCCTCCGCCGCCAAGGCGTTGGGCGGTACGGTCAAGTTCGTTGACGCCATCCGCTTTGAGAAGGGCGAGGGCATCGAGAAGAAGGTTGACGACTTCGCCGCTGAAGTCGCCGCCGCTGCTGGCCTGAACTAAAAAAACGCCATCCGGGCCGTAGCCTGACGCAAGTCAAGCTGCGGCCTGCTTGATTCGTGGAAGACGATGCGGGAAACTAGGATTTGAAGATGTGCTGCGCCCGGCAGATCCCGCCGCCGCGTTGCAATCTCTCTGAATCTATGGTATAATTTCCTTAATTTTTATGTGGATTGGAAAGGAAATGCCTATGTCAAAAACGCTTCTTTTATTGGAGGGCGGCGCATACCGGGGGATTTTTACGGCCGGCGTGCTGGATGTGTTTCTCCGGGAGAATCTCCATTTTGATGCCGTGGCGGGCATCTCCGCCGGGTCCCTCTGCGCTTACAATTTTATCAGCCGGGATTTGGGCCGCACCAAACGGATTCTGTTGGAGTACGGCAACGATCCCCGGTATTTCAGCGCCCGCAATCTGTTGCACACGGGCCACTCTGTCGGCGACGATTTTTTGTTCTTCACTCTGATGGAGCTGATCCCCTTTGATCTGACGGCCTTCCGAAACAGCCCGACGGTCTTTGCCGTCGGGGCTACCAACTGCCGTTCCGGTGAGATCGTCTACTTTGAGAAGGGCAAGGCCTGGAATCTGAACGACTGCATCCTCGCCTCCTGCAGCCTGCCCCTCAGCGGAAAAATGGTGTGGATCGACGGGGACCCCTATCTGGACGGCGGCGTGGCCGAGCACGCGCCCCTGACCTATATGGCGCAGCACCCGGAGTACGACAAGGTGGTTCTGGTTCTGACCCGTCCTCTGAACGCCCGGAAGCTGCCCATTTCCCAGCCCCAGCGGCGGGCCCTCCACGCGGTCTACCACCGGAACAAGGTCCTCTATCCGCTGCTGCTGCAAGAACCGGACCTGTTCAACGAGCAGCGGGCTCAGATCTCGAAAATGGCCCGGGACGGCAAGCTCTTCGTCATCGGTCCCGACAAACAGTTCCGCGTCAAGCGGGTGGAACGGGACGCGGCGATTTTGCAGGAGGGCTACGACCAGGGCGTCCAGGCTGCCGAAGCCAATCTGGCGGCCATGCTGGAATATTTGGCAGAAACCTAGGAGGCACCCTCACGCCCCCTCTTTAGGGGACTGTCAGCGAAGCTGACTGGGGGTTGTTGCAAGTCTGCAATTGTATCGTAACATCGGTAGAATTGCGTGTCGGTACAAGCCCCGGCTCACTTCGTTCGCCAGCCCCCTCGAAGGGGGGCATGAGGGTCCTTACGCTTTCTGAAGCAATTCTTCATAATTCCTTCATTTGTAATGGGTGTCGGTTTGTGCTAAAATAAGGTGTATCTTTGGAAAGAAGGCGTTCCATGCTGTATCTTGGCTGTCATTTATCCTCCTCCAAGGGCTTCGCGGCCATGGGGGAGACGGCGGTGTCCATCGGGGCCAATACGTTCCAGTTTTTTACCCGCAATCCCAGGGGCGGCAAGGCAAAGGACCTGGATCCCGCGGACGCGGCGAAGCTCCGGCAGATGCAGGCGGACGGGATCATCGGTACCGTCATTGCCCATGCGCCCTATACCATCAATCCCTGCTCTGCCGAGGCCCGTACCCGGGAATTCGCCAGGGAGACCATGGCCGACGATTTGCAGCGGCTGGA
>CAMEIU010000209.1 GCA_945918815.1 uncultured Clostridia bacterium | reverse complement strand
ATCGAAAAACCCCGGGAAGAACGGACCCGGCAATTTTTGGCAAGGTACAATGAGATGTAACGGCCCTCGTACCCCCTGTAGGGGCACATGGGCGCGAAAGAACCAGGACGTGCGTGTTTCACGTCCTGGTTCTATTTTTTCTCTTATTCCACTTCGATGCCGTGTTCTTCAAATGCCTTCAGCAGCAGGTTCATGTCGCTGGGGATGGAGATGGGCTCGCCGCAGGCCTTGATGGCGTTGGCCACGTCCTTGAGGCCGTTGCCGGTGACCACGCTGACCACCCTGGCATCCTTTTCCAGCTTCCCCTGCTCACAGAGCTTCTTCAATCCCGCCGCGCCGGTGACGCCGGCAGGCTCGCCGAAGACGCCGCAGGCGCTGCCCAGCATCTTCTGGGCGGCCATGATCTCCTGGTCGGACACGTTGACCGTCAGGCCGTTGGACTCGCGGATGGCCATGAGGGCCTTGTCGGCGTTCCGGGGCACGCCCACGGCAATGGAGTCGGCCAGGGTGTTTTCCTCCATGGGATGCCAGGGCTGATTTTCTTCAATGGCCCGGTTCAGGGGGCAGCAGCCTTCTGCCTGGGCGGAGATGAGCCGGGGCAGGCGGTCGATGAAGCCGATGGCGTACAGGTCCTTCAACCCCTTCCAGAGGCCCGCGATGGTGCAGCCGTCGCCCACGGAGATGGCGATGTAGTCGGGAACCTCCCAGTTCAGCTGCTCCATGATCTCCAAGGCCACGGTCTTCTTGCCCTCAGAGAGGTAGGGGTTGATGGCGGCGTTGCGGTTGTACCAGCCCCAGCGGTCGATGGCCTGCTTGCTCAGCTCGAAGGTGTCCTCATAGGAGCCCTGGACGGAGATGACGTGGGCGCCGAAGGTCATGAGCTGGGCCACCTTGCCCTTGGGGGCCCGGGAGGGCACGAAGATGTAGGTCTCAAAGCCCGCCGCGGCGGCGTTGCCCGCCAGAGATGAGGCGGCGTTGCCCGTGGAGGAGCAGGCGATGACCTTGGCCCCCGCCTCCCCCGCCTTGGCCACAGCCATGGCCGAGGCCCGGTCCTTCAGGGAAGCCGTGGGGTTGATGCCGTCGTCCTTGATCCAGAGCTTGCCGAGGCCCAGCTGCTCCGCCAGCCGGCCGGCCTCGTAGAGGGGCGACCAGCCCACCCGCAGAGGCGTGTCCGGGGTGGTTTCCTCCACCGGCAGCAGCTCCCGGTACCGCCACATGGTGTAGTTCTTCCGGGCCGCCAGCTTCTCCTTGGTCAGGACGGATTTGATGTAGTCATAGTCGTAGACGATATCCAGAATACCGCCGCACTCGCAATTGGTGAGATCCGGCTTCGCCTCATAGGTCCTGCCGCACCGCACGCATTTTCCATACTTCACATTCCGCATGAGGATTCTCCTTTTCAATCAAAATGAAATTCATTGTCGACTGTAGGGCACGGCCACTGGACGTGCCGCTGGCAGGCAGCTGCGTCCCAGTGCCAACCGCCTTACGGCGCGTCGGGTCGCCGCGCCCTGCAAGAGGCTTCCTGCTTTTTTTGTTTTTCCTCTTTCCGCCGTTCCTTGGGAAACGTCTCGAAGAACAGCTCGTCGCCCAGGAGGGCGCGGAGGCGGTGGAGTTCTTTTTGCCGCAGGAGCTGGTAGAGGATGCCGAGGGGGATGGAAAAAAACAGAAAGACCACAGGGAGAAACAGCCAGCCCAGGCGTTCCGGCCGCAGCAGCAGGCACACCACCGAGGCCGCCGCCCCGATGACCAGGCACATCACCAGCAGCAGGATAACGCTGGCAGGCAGATTTCTTCTCCTTCTCCGGCGCATATACGTTCCTTTCTGACAAAAAGCGCGGAGGAGATGGTCCCCCTCCGCGCGTTGTTTTGTTTACAGGCGGGCCAGCACGCCGGATTCTTCGTTGAAGGCGTTGATCAGCTCGTCCAGATCCTTGGCCTGGGCATGGACCGCGTCCCAGGTGCCCTTGGTGTCGTACCACTGGGCGTTCAGGTCTTCCACGTTCATGGCCTGCTGCTCGACCCAGGTGTAATACTTCAGGTTGTGGACCCGCTTGCGCTCGGCGTAGGTCAGTTCCAGCATGGAGTCGGTCTTCAGGCCCAGCATGTGCAGGGCGTGATCCTTGGCGGCCTCCACCACGGAGTAGTCGCCGTGCATCTGGTTCAGCTCTTCCACGCGGGACTTGTACATGACGGCGGAGTCGGTCAGGACCGTGGCCACCACATCGTTCTCGGTGAGCTCGTAGTACTTGGCCATCTTGATGCAGCAGAGCACGTTGGCGATGCCGGAGATGCCCATCCAGGTCAGCCGCTCGATGAGCTCGTCGGCCAGGCCCAGCTCTTCCTTCAGGTACTTCTGGCCGTCGGCGGTGTTGAACAGGCGGAGCAGCCGCTGGCTGTCTTCGTCGTCAATGGCGATGGCCATGTCGGTGTTCTTCACATTGTGGATCCAGGGGATGTGCTTGTCGCCGATGCCCTCGATGCGGTGGCCGCCGAAGCCGTTGTCCAGGATGGTGGGGCACTGCAGCGCCTCGCCCACGGCCAGCTTCAGGTGGGGATACCGCTCCTTGAGCAGGTCGCCGGCGGACATGGTACCGGCGGAGCCGGAGGTGAAGCACGCGCCGGCAAAGTTCTGGCCGGGCTTCTTAATGGCCTCGAACAGCTCGGCCAGGGCGTAGCCGGTGACGTTGTAGTGCCACAGGGGGTTGCCCATTTCGGCGAACTGGTTGAAGATCATCATGGTGGGATCCTGCTTCAGCTCCCAGGTCTTGTCGAAGATCTCCTTGACGTTGGACTCGCAGCCCGGGGTGGCGATGATCTGACCGGCGATGGACTTGAGCCAGTCGAACCGCTCCTTGGACATATCCTGGGGCAGGATGGCCACGGACTCGCAGGCCAGCAGCTTGGAGTTGAAGGCGCCGCCGCGGCAGTAGT
>CAMEIU010000208.1 GCA_945918815.1 uncultured Clostridia bacterium | reverse complement strand
CAAGGAGGTATCTCTTTCCTTGATTCTAAAAACCAAACTCTTCGATCATACCTACGCCTTTTCCTCCGTCAAGGAGGTTCTGGCCAAGGCCAATGAGGAAAAATCCGGCGACAAACTGGCAGGCATCGCGGCGGAAAATGCCGAGGAACGGGTGGCGGCCAAGGTGGTCCTGTCCAACCTGCTTTTGTCCGACCTGCGGGATAATCCCGTGGTCCCCTATGAGGACGACGAGGTCACCCGCATCATCCAGGACGACGTCAATGAGACGGTCTACGCCAAGATCCGCAACTGGACTGTGTCGGAGCTGCGGGAGAGGCTGCTGTCGGAAAACACCACCGAGGCCCAGATCCGCTATGTGGCCCGGGGCCTGACCTCGGAGATGGTGGCGGCGGTTGCCAAGCTCATGAGCAACCTGGACCTGATCTACGCCGCCCGAAAGATTCGCATCACCGCCCACTGCAACACCACCATCGGCCTCCCTGGCACCCTCAGCTGCCGCCTCCAGCCCAATCACACCACCGACGATCCCGACGGCATCCTGGCCTCTCTGGTGGAGGGCCTGACCTTCGGCGCGGGCGACGCGGTGCTGGGCCTGAACCCGGTGACGGACTCCGTGGAGCGGCTGAGCCGAATTCTGAACCTGTTTGATGAGGTGAAAAACCGCTGGGAGATTCCCACCCAGATCTGCGTCCTGGGCCATGTGACCACCCAGATGGAGGCCATCCGTCAGGGCGCGCCGGCGGACCTGATTTTCCAGTCCATCGCCGGGTCCCAGAAGGGCAACGAGGCCTTCGGCATAACCGGTGCGCTTCTGGAGGAGGCCCGCCAACTGGCCCTGAAGGACGGTACAGCCACCGGCCCCAACGTCATGTATTTTGAGACAGGCCAGGGCTCCGAGCTTTCCTCCGAGGCCCACTACGGGGCGGACCAGGTGACCATGGAGGCAAGGTGCTACGGCTTCGCTAAGCGGTATCAGCCGTTCCTGGTCAACACTGTCGTGGGCTTCATCGGGCCGGAATATCTCTATGACGCCAAACAGGTCATCCGCGCCGGTTTGGAGGACCACTTCATGGGCAAGCTGACCGGCGTCCCCATGGGCTGCGACGCCTGCTATACCAACCATATGAAGGCCGACCAGAACGACATTGAAAATCTGGCCGCCCTCCTGACCGCCGCCGGGTGCAACTATTTCATGGGCATCCCCCACGGCGACGATATCATGCTCAATTACCAGACCACCGGCTTCCGGGAGACTGCCGCCCTGCGGGAGATCTTCGGCCTGACGGCCATCGCGCCCTTCCAGCGTTGGCTGGAAAAGATGGGCTTTATAGAAAACGGAAAGCTGACAAAAAAGGCTGGCGACGGCTCTGTGCTCCTGAAGGAGGTGCGCCATGGATAAAGTGGAACTCAAGCAGATGGTGGCCCAGCTGCTCCGGGAGATGGAGGGTGCGCCCGCAGTCACCGCCCCTTTGGATCGCGGCGAGTCCCTGCCGGATATCACGAAAATAGACCTGCGGACCCAGTATCTGGTCCAGGACCCGGAGAACGGCCCAGCATTCCTGGCCTTGAAAAAGAAAACCCCGGCCCGTCTGGGCATGGGCCGTGCCGGGGCCAGGTATAAAACCATCACCATGCTCCGCTTCCGGGCGGACCATGCCGCTGCCCAGGACAGCGTCTTCTCCCTGGTGGACCCAAGCTTCTATGAGAAAAACGACCTGCCCTTTGTCCAGACCATGTGCAAGGACAAGGACCAATATCTGACAAGGCCGGACCTGGGCCGGAGATTTGACGAGCAGAATCAGGCCGTCATCCGCCAGGTCTGTGGCCAGAATCCCAAGGTCCTGCTGGTCATTGGCGACGGCCTTTCCTCCAACGCCGTGACGGCCAATGCCCTGGACTGCGCCGCCGCCATCCGCCAAGGCTTGAAGACCTTTGGCATCGAATTGGGTAAGACCCTGTTCATCCAGTATGCCCGGGTTGGTGCCATGGATCACATCGGGGAGCTGACCGGCGCGGAGCTGATCTGTATGCTGGTGGGGGAGCGGCCCGGCCTGGTGACCAGCGAGTCCATGTCCGCCTATATCACCTATAAGCCCTATCAGGGCATTCCCGAGTCGAAGCGGACCGTGGTGTCCAACATCCACCGCCAGGGCACCCCCGCCGTGGAGGCCGGGGCCCATATTGCCGAGCTGCTCCACACCATGCTGGAGAAAAGGGCTTCCGGCATCGATTTGAGGTGAGACCATGACAGGAGAATTGATCCCAGTCCAAATTCTGACCTTGCAGTTGATTCCCAATCTGAGTCCCGGCCTGGTCCAGGCCCTGGGCCTCCAGGACAACAACCGGACCATCGGCCTGATCTCTACCGACAGCGACGATGTGACCTATATGGCCCTGGATGAGGCCACCAAGGTCGCCAACGTGGAGGTGGTCTACGCCAGAAGCCTCTACGCAGGCGCGGCCAACGCCTCCACAAGGCTGGCGGGAGAGGTCATCGGCGTCCTGGCCGGGCCGACCCCGGCGGAGGTCGCCAGCGGCCTTCGGGGCGCGCAGCAGTTTATCGAGCAGGGCGTCGGCTTCCGCAAGGCCAACGACGCCGGAGACGTGGTCTATCTGGCCCACTGCGTGTCCCGTACCGGGACGTACCTTGCCAAGACCGCCCATGTGCAGGTGGGGGAGGCCCTGGCCTATCTGGTGGCCCCGCCGGTGGAGGCCGTGGTGGGCCTGGACGCGGCGTTGAAGGCCTCTGATGTGGATCTGATGGAGTTCTTCGCGCCGCCCACGGAGACCAACTTTGCCGGCGGCCTGCTGCGGGGCACCCAGAGCGCCTGCCAAGCTGCCTGCGACGCCTTCGCCCAGTCGGTCATAGACACGGCCAGGGAACCCAAGTATATGGGAGGAATATAAATGGAGCTTGCAAAAGATCTGGAAAGCCGCCAGGAGGTCCGGGACCTGGTGG
>CAMEIU010000207.1 GCA_945918815.1 uncultured Clostridia bacterium | reverse complement strand
GAGGGCTTTGCGGGCCTCCTCGGTGGTCTTGAGCTTCCCGGCCTTGACCTTGGCCCGCAGCGCGTCCATGGCCTTCATGGTCACATCCATGCCCAGGTCCGCCAGAATCAGGCTCTCTTCCAATTCATCATAAAAATCGTCGTCGATCTCCGAGAAACCCGTAAAGACACTGCCGATGGAAGCCGCGGTCTTACTGAGGCCCTGCTTGATTTTATCAAAAAATCCCATAGTTTATTTCCTTTCTGCACCCTTGTGCCTGATCGTATGCCCCACTGTAAGGCAACCCGACGCGCCGTTTGGCAGCTGGTTCCGGAACGCAGTGCCTGCCAGCGGCACGTCCAGTGGCCGTGCCCTACAAAAGTTTTTCGCGTACCGTGACGCAACAGAGGCAAGAGGGCTGGCTCTTTAATCGGTAATTCCCAGCTGTTCCTGCATTTGGTTCAGATCCAGATGCAAAATCTTCGACACGCCCTGTTCCTGCATGGTGACGCCGTAGAGGACATCGGAGGCTTCCATGGTACCGCGGCGGTGGGTGATGACGATGAACTGGGTCTTTTCGCAGAGATTGCGAAGATAGGAGGCGAACCGCTCCACGTTCCGGTCGTCCAGGGCCGCGTCGATCTCGTCCAGCAGGCAGAAGGGCGTGGGACGGACCTTTAAAATGGCAAAGTACAATGCGATGGCCACAAAGGCCTTCTCTCCGCCGGAGAGAAGAGTGATGGTCTTCACCTGCTTGCCCGGCGGCTGGACCTTGATCTCGATGCCGCAGGAGAGAGGCTCCGCCGGGTCCTCCAGCAGCAGCTCGCCCTTGCCGCCGCCGAACATCTCCCGGAAGGTCTCGCCGAAGTGCTGGTTGATCTTTCCGAATTCCCGGACGAAAATCTCCGTCATCTCCTGGGTGATGGTCTTTACAATGTTTTCCAATTCTCGCTTGGCGTGGCGCACGTCGTCCCGCTGGCCGGTCAGGTATTCATACCGCTCGTTGACCCGGGCGAATTCCTCGATGGCGCCCAGGTTGGGGGTGCCCAGGGACGAAATCTTCCGTTTCAGCTCAGCAATCTTCCGGCCCGCCGCGGCAGCGTTTTCGATCTCCGCCTTGGCGGCAGCGGCCGTGGAGGGCGTCAGCTCGTAGCTGTCCCACAGCTTGTCAAGAATCTGCTTTTCCTCCATGGCGGCGGTGGTCTTCTTCTGCTCGAGACGGGCGGACTCCCGCTCCATGTCCAGGATTTCCTTGTTCTTGTCCTGGGCCTCCTTGTCGGTCTTGGTGCGCTTGGCCTCGGTCTCGGCCCGGCGTTTCAGATCCTCCTGTAATTGCAGACGAGATTCCGACAGGATTCGTTCCGTCTCCTGCCGCTTTTGGTCCGCTTCGGCGATCTGTTCCTCCAACCCGGCGATTTCCGCCCGGTATTTTTCGATGAGCTGCTCCTTCTGGGTCCGGTCGCCCGCCATGGCCTCGGCCAGCGTCCGAAGGCGGTGGACGTTCTCCTGGGCGGTGGTCCGCTCCGCCTCCTGGGCGGCGGCGTCCATGCGAAGGGAGGTGATCTTGTCGGCCAGGGCTCCGGCCTCCTGGGACAGTTCGCTCTGCCCCTGGGCCAGCTGAGCCAGCTGGGCCTCCAGATTTTGCAGCTCCGCGTCCGCCTTCTGGGCGTCGGCCCGGAGGACCGACAGGCGGCCCTCGTCGCCGCCGCTGCGGCTCTGAATGTTCTCCAATTCCCGTTCATAGGAATGGATATTCTCGGTGATGGCCTCCACCAGAAGCCGGGCCTGATTGGCCTGACCCTCGGCCCGGAGGACGCTGTCCTCGGCCTGGCGCAGCTGATCCTGGACCGCCGTCAGCTCGAATTCCACCTGGGCGGCGGACCGGGCGGCCTCGGTCAACTGGACCTCCCGCTCCTGGAGCTTCTGCTGGAGCTGCTTCTGCTGCTCCGCCAATCTTTGCAATTCGTTGGCTCTTGACAGAATGCCCGCGCTCTTGGAGGCGGAGCCGCCGGTCATGGAGCCGCCGGCGTTCATAACCTGGCCGTCCAGGGTGACGATTTTAAAGCGGTTCTGATAGGTTCGGGCCATTTGGACGGCGTGGTCCAGATTCTCCACCAGGACGATTTTGCCCAGGAGATTTCGCATGACGCCCTCATAGGCCTTGTCATAGCGTACCAGGTCCGCCGCCACGCCCACGAAGCCGGGGCAATGTTCCAGACCCCGCTCCTGCAGCTCCCGGCCCCGGATGGCGCTCAGGGGCAGGAAGGTGGCCCGGCCACCGTCGCACCGCTTGAGGAAGCGGATGGCGGCCTTGCCGTCGTCCTCGGAGGCGACCACGATATTCTGCATGGCCACGCCCAAGGCCGTCTCGATGGCCACGGTGTAGGCATCGTCGGTCTGAATCAACGCGGACACCGGCCCGAATATGCGGCCCAGGGTCTTCTTCTGGGCCTCCTGCATGACCAGGCGCACGGCCTTGGGAAAGCCCTCGTAATCCCGCTGCATCTCCTGGAGCATCCGGCCCCGGGACTGCACGGTCTGTAATTCAATGCGCAGGCTGTCCACCTGCTTCTGCGAATTGTCGCGCCGCTCGGTTCTCGATTTCTGCCGCAGGGCGTATCCGGCGGCGGTGTTTTTGCAGGAAGTCACGGAATCCCGGGCTTCCTCCAGGGCGCGCTCATAGGACTTCTGCTGCTCCGTCAGCTCCCGGCGGCGAGCTGTGGCCGCCTCCAGGTCCGACTGGACGGTCTTGCGGCGTTCGGCCACTTCCTCCAGGGAAGCGGTCAGGGAAGCGATCTCCGCCCGCTTGTCGGCGGCCTCCCCTTGCAGCAATGCCTGCTGGGCCCGCAGGCCCAGGGCCTGCCGCTCCTTGGCATCGGAGGACGCGGACAGTCTCTGACTCTCGGCCTGGGCTTCCTCCAGGCTTTCATAGAGGGCATGGAGGCTCTCGCCGATCTGGGCGATGCGCGCCTCCTGGGCCTCGATCTGCCCGG
>CAMEIU010000206.1 GCA_945918815.1 uncultured Clostridia bacterium | reverse complement strand
GAAGACCCCGCCGTAGGGCCGGGCGTCCGGGTCCCAGTAGAAGTGGGCGCAGTAGTCGCCGGTCTGTGCTCCGTCGAAGAGAGCCTCCCGGATGCGGTACTCCATTTTGAACTTTTCCAAAAGGTTCTGGACCTCCGCCGTAGCATATTCCGCGGCGCCGTCCCCCGGGTCGTAGTCGCTGAGCGGCGTGAACTGAATGGCCGCCCCGCTGGAGGTCAAAGACGCCACGAACAGGGACGTCACACGCTTGATGATATTGAACACCGGCTTCGGCAGCCGCCGCATGGCGGGGGTATCCGGCATATGGAGCCACTGGTTCCCGGTGAAGAACGCGATGTTGGTGTTCACCAGAGAATACTGGTTGGGCTCCAACTGATTGTTGTAGGCGCGGCCCTGCTCATACAGCTCCCACGCCCGGGTCATGTTGTTGTTCATAAGTAAAATCCTCCCATCTTTCTGTTGTATCCTCGCGCTCCATGCGGGCGGCTGATAGCCGCCCCTACGGGGCGCTCTGAAATATTAAATCCGTCCGCGAATCGGACACCTTCATTGTCAATTATCAATTCTCAATTCACCCATACACCTCCCACGGATCGATTCCTCTTGGTTCTTCCTCCTGTTCTTCCACCACCTCTCCGTTGGCGGTCAGCAGCCAGCTCAGGGCTTGGGAGCTGCTGTCCACCATGTCGTCGTGGCGGCCCGCCGGGAAGGCCGTCCACTGGTCCAGGAATTCCTCTACCCAGGCCCCTTTCTCCGGCAGGAACACATGGCCCGCCTCAATGGCCGGGGACACGGCGTGGACCCGGGCCACCTTGCCGCCTTTTGGGTTGACCGGGATGCAGAACAGCTCCTTTTGGAGGGACTGAATCACCGCCGGGCCGTTGGCCTTGTCCTCAATGAGTACGGCCCTGGCCTGGGGATAGAGCCGGTTCATGGCCCGGATGGCCTGGAGGGTGCCGGGGAAATCCAGATGCCGGTTCAGGCAGTCCAGCAGGTAGTAGTCGTTCCCCCGCTTGCCCCAGACCGTGACGGCCACGAAGTCGTTGTCCTCCCCGCCCTTGAAGGCCGCGTCTACGGAGAGGACCACGGTTCCCATGGACGGCAGAGCCCGGGGATCGTATCGCTTCCACCACTGCCGCCGCACCAGGTTGCCGCCCTCCACCCGGGGGCTGCACTGATAGAGGGCCGCCCAGGCCCTGGCCCCGCCCTTGGGGTCGTCCAGGTAGGATTGCTTGAAGTCCCGGAGCCAGCTTTCTCCTTTTCCCAGCTCCGGGCACAGCGGCGCGCCCGGCGGACGTCCCAGCGGGTCCCCGGCCTCGGCCTCCACCGGCAGCCGCACCAATTGGACGTGGACCTCCTTCTGCAAAATCCGGGCCGCCAGGTCGTCCTCGTGCCAGGGGGTCATGATGACGATGACCTTGGCCCCGGCGGCGAACCGGGACTTGAGGCTGTTCTGCCATTCCTCCCAGACCCGGTCCCGGATCACCTCGGAATCCGCCTCCTGCCGGGTCTTGATGGGGTCGTCCACAATCAAAAGCTCCGCCGGATTGCCGGTGATGCCCGATAAAATACCGCGAGAGATCATCCTCCCGCGGCAGCCCGCCAATTCAAATTCCGTGGCCCGGTTGACCTTGCCCATGGTCACGCCGAACAGGTCCTGCCCGAAGGCCAGAAGCTTCTCCCGGTTCCGGCGGCAGAACCGCTCGGCAAAGTCGTCGGAATACCCGGCCACAATGACCCGCCGGTCCGGCCAGCGGCCCAGATACCAGCTGGGCAAGGTCTCGGTGACCGTGGTGGACTTGCCGTGCTGGGGCGGCGTCTCGATGAGCAGAATGTCGTAGGCGTGGCCCGTGTCCGTCTCCAGGAATTCCTGCACGGTCCGTGCCAGATATTCCGAAAACCGGGTCCGTTTCCACCCCTTCCCCTGGGTCAGAGCCAGATATTCCCCATACTCCCGCCTCGCCAACTCCCGCCGGGCCAGCTCGGATAAAATTTTTGATTTCTCCATATGTCTCTCCTCATGCCCCGATTGAGGGCGGTATTGTACCACCCATTGTAGGGCACGGCCACTGGACGTGCCGCTGTTGGCAGATGGATTCCGAAACCGGTTGCCAGACGGCGCGTCGGGTCGCCGCGCCCTACAGTGAGGCTAAAATCATCCATGTTCCATGTTTAACAGCCGCCGCAGGGCCTCCGTACTCATACCTTGCAGCTGGTCCTCCTCCGGCGCTTCCGCAGGGCCGGATACCGCCTCCCGGATATACTTGGCGACGGAGAGATCGCCCCCCGCCGCTTTTTTTACCAATTGCAGCCAGATGGCGTTGTCGTAGGTCGCCGCCACCTTCATTTCCTCCAGTTCCTCCCGCTGCGCCCCCGGCGGCAGCTTCTTTTTCAAAAGCCGCTTCAAAATCTTCTGGGCTTCCTCCATTTCCATCCTCCTTTGAATCCAAAAGGGCGGCCACCGGCCGCCCTTTCCATATTCTGTTGCCTTCCCGGCTATCGCACCTATTATATATTATATCACAGAAATAACTCTCATTTACTATCATTTACTATCATTTTCTTCCATATTGTGGAAAATCAGACAAAGCGGGAACGTTCAACCGTGAAAACTGTGTCCCAAATCATACAACTTCCGCACCGCTTCCGGGTAGTCCCGGTCGGAGAGCAGCACCCGCAGGGCGCCCGGCTCCCGGACCAGACAGACGTGGTCCACCTGGTCCAATGCCGCCGTCAGGTCCCAGTCCCGGGGGAAGGCCGCCGCCAGCAGGGCCAGGGTTCCCGGCTGTCCCGGCAGGGTCAAATTCCGCCGTCCGGCCAGGGCCAGGCCCGTGGTCAAGCAGTCCTCGCAGATCATGGTCCCGGGTTTTTCCGGTTCCCGGGTGCTGCGGATGTTCAATGGGATTCCCGCCCTTCGCACCGGGGCCACGGCGTCCTCGTGGAGCACCTGCATCCCGGCCTCGGAGAGCTGCTGGAGCTGCCCATAGCTGATGCGCGCCAGGGGGGCGGCCT
>CAMEIU010000205.1 GCA_945918815.1 uncultured Clostridia bacterium | reverse complement strand
ACCGCCATGTGCTGGACGACGTGGCCGCAGGACGGCCCATAGACCCGGTCTGGCGGGACGAGGTGGAGCATGTGTCCCACCGTCCCTACGCCACGGGCTTCTTCTACGGCCAGCCGGGCCAGTACACCGCCAACGGCCGCTATATCCGCGACTGGCAGATCTGCGCCGTGGTGGAAAATTGCGACGAAAACGGTCTGGCGACGTTGAGTCTTCGGAACAAATTCCGGGCCGGGGACACGGTGGAGCTGGTGGGTCCCGACTGCAAGCCCTTCTCCCTGGAGGTCCCGCCCATGCAGGACATGGACGGCAATGTGCTCCTGGAGCCCCGCACGCCCCAGTCCCTGTTCCAAATGCAGCTCCCCCAGAAGGTCCCGCCCCTGTCCTTCCTTCGCCACGCCGTGGAGTTATCGGCACAGGATTGAATCTGAAAACGCCCGCGAAGCAAACCGCTTCGCGGGCGTGGATTCTTTCGGTACGTTCGTATACGCCCCTACATATATGTTTGGAACGGGCAGCGAGCCATTCCTACTGCACCTGAAACGCCGTTTTCCAGTTGCCTCTCAGATAGAACCACAGGCTCAGGGCTGCGGAGAGGGTCCAGCCGATGGGCCAGGAGATCCAGACGCCGAGGTAGCCCAGGGTGGGGGAGAGCAGGTAGGACAGGGCCACGCGGAGGATCAGGTCCAAAAGGGTCGTCGCCATGAACATTCTGGCCGCTCCGGAGCCGTGGAGCACGCCGTCGCAGGAGAGCTTCAGGCACACCACGCAGTAGAACCAGGGCACCAGCCGCAGGAAGGACCGGCCCGTCTCCACGATCTCCAGGCTCTCCCTGGAGACGAAAATGCCGGTGACCGCGTCGCTGGCGAACACATAGACCAGGGTAAAGGCCACCGCCAGCCCGACGTTGATCACAACGCCCTGCCGCCAGCCCTGCTTCACCCGGTCGGGACGGCCCGCCCCGATGTTCTGAGCGGTGAAGGCGGAGATGGCGTTGGAGATGGTGGTGAACAGCTGCACAGCGAAGGTGTTGATCTTGGACACGGCGGAGAACGCGCCGATGACCACGGTGCCGAAGCCATTGATGATGCCCTGGACCATCAGATTGCCCACGGAGATGAAGCTCTGCTGCAAAATGCCGGGGATGGAGAGAAGGGCTTCTTTTTTGAGAATGGCCCAGGAAAACCGCTGGTATCTGCCGCTGTGGAGCTTCCGCAGCCGTGTTTCCAGCACGAAAAAGGCCAGCGCCGCCGCCACGCCCTGGCACAGGAACGTGGCCCAGGCCAGACCCGCCACGCCCAGATCGAAGACGGTGACGAAGAGAATGTTCACAAACACGTTGGACACCGAGGAGGCGATCAGAAAGATCAGCGGCGTCATCGAGTCCCCCAGGGCGTTGAAGGTGCCGGTGCAGATGTTGTAGAGCATGATGAAGGTCAGGCCGCAGGTGTAAACGCGCAGGTAGGCGGCGGTGTCGCCGAAGATGTCCGCCGGGGTGTTCAGCAGCCGGAGCAGCGGATCGCAGACCAGCAGACCCAGGGCCAGGAGGACCAGACTGAGAACCACGGTGGTGATCAGAGCCGTGGACACGGCGGAGCGGGTCTTTTCATAATTCTTCGCCCCAAAAAACTGGGAGATCACCACGCTGCATCCGATGTTGATGCCCAGGGCCACGGCCATGTAGATCATGGTCACCGGGTAGGCGTTGCCGACGGCGGCCAGAGCCCCGTCGCCGATGAATTTGCCGGCGATGATATTGTCGGCCATATTGTAAAACTGCTGAAAAATGACGCTGATGGTCATGGGCAGGGCAAACAGGGTCAGCTGCTTGGCCGGACTGCCGACGGTCAGATCCTTTGCCATGAAACGACTTCCTTTCTTCAAACCCCTAACACTATAGCGTTTTCCGCGCCGTTTTTCAAGCGGGCTGGGATAAAATGGATGAAAATCGAAAAAACGCCTGTTGACAAAGGAAAAAATCGTGATAAAATAGCCTTACGTTGAGAAATATGGAATTTTGCCATGACGAAGTCAGCCGTCATGATGGCCCAGAGCGAGGAGGGGACGGTGCAAGCCCTCCGGGAACCAGATGACGGCAGCCGCTTCCGAGCGTCCCCGCGACGAGCGGGGCGGCCCATTCCCGATAGAGAATGAACTAAGAAGCCGTGCAAGCGGCAATTAGGGTGGTACCGTGAAGTCATGCTTCGCCCCTATACCGGGGCGAGGCGTATTTTTTTCAATTGACAATTGATAATTGACAATTGACAATGGAGGTATTTTCCTTCGGAAAATGATAAAAAAGCGCCCGCTTTCAGGCGCCCCTACGGCGTTGTCCGGTCGTGCTTCCGGTTCTTTCAAATTGTCCCGAAGGGACTCCATAATTGTCAATTGTCCATTGTCCATTGTCAATTGTCAATTGTCCATTCCACTTCGTATGTCATCTTGAGAAGGAGATTTTATTTATGGAAACCAAAAAATACGGCGTCAATGAGCTGCGGGAAATGTTTCTCAGCTTCTTTGAGAGCAAGGGCCACCTGCGGCTGCCCAGCTTCTCTTTGATTCCCCAGAATGACGCGTCCCTGCTGCTGATCAACTCCGGCATGGCCCCCATGAAGCCCTACTTCAAGGGCGAGCAGGAGCCGCCCCGCCGCCGGGTCTGCACCTGCCAGAAGTGCATCCGTACCGGCGACATCGAGAATATCGGCAAAACCGCCCGCCACGGCACCTATTTCGAGATGCTGGGCAACTTCTCCTTTGGCGACTATTTCAAGGAGGAAGCCATCGCCTGGTGCTGGGAATTCCTGACCGAGGTGGTGGGCCTGGACAAGAACCGGCTCTATCCCTCCATCTATGAGAACGACGAAGAGGCCTTCGAGATCTGGAACAAGAAGGTCGGCATCCCCGCAGAGCGCATCTTCCGCTTCGGCAAGGCCGACAACTTCTGGGAGCATGGCTCCGGCCCCTGCGGCCCCTGCTCCGAGGTCTACTATGACCGTGGTGAGAAGTACGGCTGCGGCAAGCCCGGCTG
>CAMEIU010000204.1 GCA_945918815.1 uncultured Clostridia bacterium | reverse complement strand
TTTTTGAACACTTGCAAGAAATTTGCTGTTGCTTACTTAAACCGATAGTCATAATCCCATTTTCCCGCGCTTCTGAATCTCTGTCCCTATTCTATCGCAGGCGTTTCCAAATTGCAATGGGTCCGAAAGGTCCTGGCCACCATGGCCAGCTCCTCCGGGAAGATGCAGTTTGGAATTTGTTTTGTTTTCACTGCCTCGACGCAGGCCTCAAATTCAAACCAGCGGACTTCCGTGACCTCTTCCTCCTGGAGAGTGAAGTCCTCCGGCTCCCGGTCCAGCCACAGCAGGTAGACGTTGCTGACCTGGTTGTCCCGGAAGGGCCGGCCGTCGAAGACCTGCTCAAGCTGAAAGACCCGCTGGCCGCAGAGAATCAGATCCTCCGCCCGGGCCTCCACCCCCAGCTCTTCCTGCAGCTCCCGCAGAGCCGAGGGCACAAAATCCACCCCGGCGGGAATGTGTCCCGCGCTGGAGATATCGTAGCAGCCGGGATAGGCGTCCTTCTCCGGGCTGCGCTTCTGCAAAAGCACCTGCACCCGGCCGTCTCTCCGGCGCAGAATCCACACATGGGCTGTCCGGTGCCGGATGCCCAGCCGGTGGGCGTCTTCCCGCGCAACGGTCTCTCCCGTGGGCCGCCCCTGGGCGTCCACCACATCCAGAATTTCCATCAGCGTTTCACTTCCTCTGCTCCAAGTATGCGCCGCCTTGCGCGGACGCCGCAATCTGTGGTACAATGACCGTATCTTTTGAAAAAAGGTGGGATCCCTATGAAAACCGCCGTCATTACCGGCGCGTCGGCCGGCCTGGGACAGGAGTTTGTCCGGCAGATTCAAAGCGTGTTTCCGGAGATTCAGGAATACTGGCTCATGGCCCGCCGGGCGGACCGGCTGGCCTCTCTGGCCGAGACGCTGCCCGGCGTCACGGTCAAGGTACTGCCTCTGGACCTGACGGGACCGGACTATATTTCCGAGCTTTCCCTTGCCTTGGAGCGGGATAAGCCGGAGGTCTCGCTGCTCGTGGGCTGCGCGGGCTGCGGATACCTCGGAAACTTTGACGAGAGTCCTTTGGAGGAGCAGCTCAGGATGCTGGACCTCAACATCCGCGCTCTGACTGCCGTGACCCGTCTGGTGCTGCCCTATATGCCTAAGGGCGGCCGGATCATCCACATTTCCTCCATCGCGTCCTTTGTGCCCAATCCCCGCATGACCATCTACAGCGCCACCAAGTCCTTTGTATCCGCATTCTCAAGAGGCCTCCACGAGGAACTGAAGCCCAGAGGCATCTCCGTCACCGCTGTCTGCCCCGGCCCCATGGACACGGAATTCATCCAATTGGGCCGCATCAAGGGTAACTCCAAGACCTTCGACGTGCTGCCCTACTGCGACCCGGTGCAGGTGGTCCACGGCGCGCTGACGGCGGCAAAGAAGGGTAAAGCGGTCTACACGCCGAAGGCCTTCTATAAATTCTACCGCGTCCTCTCCGCCCTGATCCCCCACGCGATTCTGATCCACGCAGCGAAGACCTGAGACGAATATGTTCGGCAGCATGAGAAATTGGAATTTGCTGATATACCGCTTTTTGTAGGGCACGGCCACTGGACGTGCCGTATGCAGGCAGCTGCATCCTGGAACCAACTGCCAAACGGCGCGTCGGGTCGCCGTCCAGACCGGCCTCTCTTGCCCTTCGGGCAATTCACCTTCCCGCGCCCTGCATTGGCGATACATCACCTCTACAAATCTCAATTTCCCGCTCTATGTTCCGTTCATTCCTCCTGCGTCTTCGCCATCTGCTTTCCGATCTGGCAGACGCCTGCGTAGGCGCAGCCGGGGAAGTCACAGTCGCAGTCCCATTGGCCGTCCTCGTGCTCCAGCAGCACGGTCCGGGCCTGGTCCTGGGCGCGGCAGTAGCCGGTAAAGATCCATTCCATTTTGAAACGCTCCTTTAAAATTCGGACAAAAATGAAAGATTGCCCATTTCCTTTCCGTATATTCAGATGTAAAATACGGCATACCCCTATATTATACAAGGCTTCACGCCGCTTGTCCATCATCGAAAAATCTGTGTAAACAGCGGCAATTTTCGTTGAAATAAATTGGGCAAAATGATATACTAATCTATATTGGGGTAAAAGGGGTGATGTCAGTGAATTCTATGATGAAGGTTTTCAAGGGCGTCGTCCTGGTGGGCCAGCTGGGCTTTTACCTGGTAACGCCGCCGGTGCTTCTGGCGATTCTGGCCCATTGGCTCCAGAGCCGGTTCGGCTGGGGCACCTGGATCATGGTGGTTGCCATCGTGGTGGGACTCCTGTCCTCCGCGTCGGGGGCCTATAATTTCTATCGAAAGCTGACCGCCTCGGAAGCAAAGAAAAAAAAGCCGCCGGAGGAAACGCCCGTCGTGTTCTTCCGGCATGAATGATAGGAGGAATGTCCGTGAAAATTCAACCGGCCGTGTGGAAAGAAACCGGCCATATCGCCCTGGGTGTGGTCCTGGGCGACATTGTGATGCTCGTGGCCTTCGCGCTGCTCAAGCGGCTGGATTACACGGTGCTGCTTGGCGCGCTGCTCGGAAGCGTGGCGGCCGTGGGGAACTTCCTGCTGCTGGGCCTCGGCGCCCAGAGAGCCATGGAGGACCCGGACCGGGCCAAGGCCCTGGTGCAGCGTTCCTATATGCTCCGTATGCTGGGGCTGGTGGCCGTGCTGGTTCTCGGCGTGGCCGCGCCCTGCTTCCACGTCATCGCAGTCATCGTTCCCATTCTGATGCCCAGCGTCACAATCTATGTGATGCGGCTGCTGGGGCTGGACAAGCCCAAGGAGAAAGGAGGCGAGAAAGAGTAAATGGAAGTTGATATTCATGGCGCGCCAATATACTTTGAGATTCCCATTTTCGGCGGCATCCCCATCACCGCCAGCCTGGTGGTCACCTGGGGCGTGATGATCCTTGTCACGGCTTTATGCGCCTGGATGACCCACGATATGAAGGTCCGGGACATCAGCAAAAAGCAGGCGGCGGCCGAGAAGATCTACGAAATGCTCTATGGCCTGGTCCGGAACAACATGGGAGAGCGGTGGATGCAGTATCTGCCGCTGGTTACGGCGAT
>CAMEIU010000203.1 GCA_945918815.1 uncultured Clostridia bacterium | reverse complement strand
GCCGGACCTGCGCATTGACCTGATCGTGCAGGACGCCACCCGCTTCAACGACTGCGGCTTTGAGCCCTTCGCCGGCAACGTGGTCAAGGCCGTGGTGGTGCCCGACTGCAAGCTGGCCCGCAAGGCCATCGACAAGCTCTGCACCGAGGTGGAGGTCCAGGCCGGCAGCAAGGTCTACTGGTGCAAGGTGGACGAGAGCGGCAATCTGGCCGGCGGCATCGCCAAGTTCCTGGCGGACCGGAAGGACGAGCTGGTGGAGGCCCTGGGCCTGCAGCCCGGCGCGTTCGTGGGCTTCACCGCGGGCAAGAAGACCGCGGCCCAGAAGACCGCCGGCGTCCTGCGGAACAAGCTGGGCGCGGCCTGCGAGGGCCATATGAACAAGGAACGCTACGAATTCTGCTGGATTGTGGACTTCCCCATGTACGAAATCGGTGAGGAATCCGGCGAGCTGGAATTCTGCCACAACCCCTTCTCCATGCCCAACGGCGGATTGGAGATTCTGGAAAAGGCCGAACGGGGCGAGATCGATCCTCTGACCATCACGGCTTACCAGTATGACCTGGTGGTCAACGGCGTGGAGCTGTCCTCCGGCGCGGTGCGGAACCACGATCCCGAGATCATGATCAAGGCCTTCGAGCTGGTCCGCCTGGGCGAGGACGACGTCAAGTCCAAGTTCCCGGCTATGTACAACGCCTTCTGCTACGGCGCGCCCCCCCATGCGGGCATCGCCCCCGGCGTGGACCGCATGGTCATGCTGCTGGCCGGTGAGGACTCCATCCGCGAGATCATTCCGTTCCCCATGAACAAGAACGCCCAGGACATCATGATGGGCGCCCCCTCCACCGTGGAACAGAAGCAGCTGGACGAACTGCACATCGCCGTCACGGCAAAGGAAGAGTAAACAGAACGCACCCCCGTGCCCCCTATCAGGGGGGCTCCGCGAAGCGGTGGGGGTTGTGGCAGATTTGCAATTGTCGGATCTATCGATAAAATTGCTTGCCGGCACAACCCCCAGGCTCGCAAGCTCGCCAGCCCCCTAAAAGAGGGGGCACGAGGGTCCTGATGGAGGAACAGCATGACCCTGATTCAACAGATCGAAGCCTATGTTCCCTTCAATGAGCAGGAGGAACGGGACCGGGAAATCATTCTGTCGGCCCTGAAAACCTACCCGGATATCTTCACCCGGGAGAATCCGGTCCTCCACATGACCGCCTCCGGCTGGACCGTGAACCAAAGCCGGGACAAGGTCCTGATGGCCTACCATAACATCTACAACTCCTGGTCCTGGCTGGGCGGCCACGCCGACGGGGAACAGGACCTGCTGGCCGTGGCCCTCCGAGAGGTCCGGGAGGAGAGCGGCGCGGCTCACGTGAAGCCGTTCTCCGGGGAAATCTACTCCCTGGAGGTCCTGACCGTGGACGGCCACTGGAAGAGGGGCAAATATGTGTCCTCCCACCTGCATCTCAACGTGACCTATCTCATCGAAGCCGCCGAGACCGACGCCCTGACCATCCGGGAAGGGGAGAACAGCGGCGTGCAATGGTTCCCCCTGGACGAAGCCGTCCAAGCCTCCTCCGAACCCTGGTTCCGGGAGCATATCTACACAAAGCTGAATGAAAAACTGAAACGCCTGTAAACGAACGCACCCTTGTATGACACAAGGGTGCGTTTGCTGCTTTATAGACAGTTGCGCAAATTGGAATTTGACGATGTGTTGTACAGCCCCTCGTACCACATGCGGGCGGCTGATAGCCGCCCCTACAGGTTGCACCCTCGTGCCCCCTTTGAGGGGACCCCTCGAAGGGGGCACGAGGATCTGCGTGTTGTTCACACTTTCTTTCCATTTCGTTGATGATTTCCTCATGATTTTCCTGTATTCTATAAAATGAAAAACTCCATCGACAGATTCGGACTTTCCATTTGGCCGGAAATGTGCTATACTATGTTCTCAGCGAGGTGAACCGGCATGGCAAAGGACGGCGTGAAGATCGTTGCCAAGAACAACAAGGCCCATCATGAATATTTCATCGAGGACAAGTACGAGGCCGGCATCGAGTTGGCCGGTACCGAGGTCAAGTCCATCCGCCAGGGAACCTTGAACCTGAAGGACGCCTGGTGTCAGGTGAAGGACGGAGAGCTTTGGGTCCGGCAGATGCACATCAGCCCCTACGAACAGGGCAACATCTTCAACAAGGACCCCATGCGGCCAAGGCGTCTTCTGATGCACAAGCGGGAGATCAACTATCTCTTCGGCAAGGTCAAGCAGGACGGCTATTCTCTCATTCCCCTTTCGGTCTACTTCCGGGGCTCCCGGGTGAAGATAGAGGTGGCTCTGTGCAAGGGCAAAAAACTCTACGATAAACGTGAAGACGCGGCCAAGAAAGACGCCAAACGTCAGATCGACCGCGCCATGAAGGAAAGGAACGTGCGATAAATGGCAAATCCCATTGCGACCATCGAAATGGAATCCGGCGGCAGGATCGTGCTGGAGCTGTATCCCGAGATCGCGCCGCAGTCTGTGCGGAATTTTATCTCCCTGGCCTCCAAGGGCTTCTATGACGGCCTGATCTTCCATCGGGTCATCTCCGGCTTTATGATCCAGGGCGGCTGTCCCCAGGGCACCGGCATGGGCGGCCCCGGCTACTGCATCAAGGGCGAGTTCAAGCTCAACGGCGTGAAGAACAACCTGTCCCATAAGCGGGGCGTCCTGTCCATGGCCCGGGCCCAGTCCCCCAACTCCGCCGGCAGCCAGTTCTTCATCATGCATGAAGACGGCGAATTCCTGGACGGCCAGTACGCCGCCTTCGGCAAGGTCACCGAGGGCATGGAGGTGGTGGACGCCATCGCCGGCGTTCAGACCAACAGCCAGGACCGTCCTCTCAACGAGCAGAAGATCAAATCCATCACCGTGGAGACTTTCGGCGAGGAATATCCCGAGCCCGACAAGCTCCGGGACCCGTACGGACGGTTTTAATGAATAATGAATGATGAATAGTGAAAAATGAATAATTGTGGTGTCCTTCGGACGAATTGAAATCATTTTCCGAAGGAAAATACCTCAATTTGCGGTGTACCCAAAGTCAAGGACAATTTTAAATAGTGACAAATGAAAAAAGGGG
>CAMEIU010000202.1 GCA_945918815.1 uncultured Clostridia bacterium | reverse complement strand
ATATGTATTCCTCCCGCGCCGAGCGGCAGGAGAAGGTGGAGAAAATTCTGGCCAAGGTGGGTCTGGCCTCCGAACACGCCGAGCGCTATCCCCACCAGTTCTCCGGCGGCCAGCGCCAGCGCGTGGGCATTGCCCGCGCCCTCATCATGGACCCCAAGCTCATCATTGCCGATGAGTGCATCTCGGCGCTGGACGTCTCCATCCAGGCCCAGGTGGTCAACCTGATGAAGGACATCCAGGCCGAGACCGGCACCGCCTATCTCTTCATCGCCCACGACCTGTCCATGGTCAAGTACATCAGCGACCGCATCGGCGTGCTGCATCTGGGCCACCTGCTGGAGACCGGCACCACCGATGAAATCTTTGCCAACCCGGTACACCCCTACACCCGCAGCCTGCTCTCCGCCATCCCCATGCCCAACCCGGTGGTGGAAAAGCGCCGCGTGGCCGAGGCGTACGACTACGCCAGCTCGGGCATTGACTACAACAAGGGCACCAGCCACCTGGTTTCGGGCACCCACTACGTCAAATGCACCGACGAGGAGTTCGCCCGCTGGACCCGGTAAGATCTGCCGGCGGCGGCTTTTGACGGGCCTGCCCGTCCGTGTTCCCGTCCCCGTTTGCTGCGGGGACGGGAATTTTTGTATGCGCGCTTCATTTTTATTCATATTTTTGAATAAAAATGCGTAATATGCAGTTTTGGGGGTCAATTTCCTTCCAAAATTCACCACGTTTTTGCCAAATAATCCGGTGTTGTTGACAATTCCTTGGTGATTCTGCCGGGTTGCATTTTGTTGCAGGCCGTGTATAATAAGAAGCATCAAATGAATAAATATTCACCGTATCCTGCGGTTGGAATCTGGAAGAGGGATCTATCATGAAAAAGAAAAAGGAAGACATCAAAAAGGTCGTTCTGGCCTACTCCGGCGGTCTGGACACCTCCATCATCATTCCCTGGCTGAAGGAAAACTACAACAACTGCGAGGTCATCGCCGTCTCCGGCGACGTGGGCCAGGGCACCGAGCTGGACGGCCTGGAGGAGAAGGCCCTCAAGACCGGCGCCTCCAAGCTGTACGTTCTGGACCTCAAGAAGGAGTATGTGGAGGATTTCATCTGGCCCTGCCTGAAAGCGGACGCCAAGTATGAGGACTATCTGCTGGGCACCTCCCACGCCCGTCCCTGCATCGCCAAGGCGCTGGCCGACATCGCCAAAAAGGAGGGCGCCGACGCCATCTGCCACGGCTGCACCGGCAAGGGCAACGACCAGGTGCGCTTTGAGCTGACCCTCAAGGCCATGGCCCCCGACATGGCCATCATCGCCCCCTGGCGGGAGTGGGACATCAAGAGCCGCGACGAGGAGATTGACTACGCCGAGGCCCACCACATCCCCCTGCGCATCAACCGCGAGACCAACTATTCCAAGGACAAGAACCTGTGGCACCTGAGCCATGAGGGCCTGGATCTGGAGAACCCCGCGCTGGAGCCCCAGTACAACAAGCCGGGCTTTCTGGAGCTGGGCGTCTCCCCCGAGCAGGCGCCCGACACCCCCACCTATGTGACCATCCACTTTGAGAAGGGCGTTCCCACCGCCGTGGACGGCAAGGAGATGGACGGCGTGGCGCTGATCGAGCACCTGAACCAGGTGGGCGGCGCCAACGGCATCGGCCTGCTGGACATCGTGGAGAACCGTCTGGTGGGCATGAAGAGCCGCGGCGTCTACGAGACCCCCGCCGGCACCATCCTGTACAAGGCCCATAACGTGCTGGAAACCATCACGCTGGACAAGGAATCCTTCCATTTCAAGGAGATTGTGGGCCAGAAGATGGCCGAGCTGGTCTACAACGGCCAGTGGTACACCCCGCTTCGGGAAGCCATCTGCGCCTTCACCGACAGCCTGCAGCAGACCGTCACCGGCGATGTGACCCTCAAGCTCTATAAGGGCAACATGATCAACGCCGGCGTCACCAGCCCGTTCACACTGTACGACGAGCAGACCGCCTCCTTCGGTGAGGACGAGGATTACAACCAGGCCGATTCCGCCGGGTTCATCAACCTGTTCGGCCTGCCCATCGCCGAGCGCGCCAAGCTGGCCAAAAAGTGGCCCGCCCGGGACTGAGTTTCTTTCATTGACCATATGCTGCCGCCGGGAGTGTTTGCCCCCGGCGGCGTTTGTGCTCACACACACACCATTTTTTGACAACCAACGGGAGGTAGCTATGCCCCACCTCTGGCAGGGACGTTCGTCCAAAGCGGTGGACAGCCGCGTCAACGACTTCAATTCCTCCATCCGCTTTGATGCCCGGATGATCGAGCAGGATATTCAAGGCAGCATAGTCCACTCCGAAATGCTGGGCCGTCAGGGCATCATTTCCGCGCAGGACGTGGAGCTGATTCACGCCGGGCTGGCCTCCATTCTAAAGGATCTGCGCAGCGGCGCGCTGGAGATTGACCCCGCCGCCGAGGATGTCCACACCTTTGTGGAACAGACCCTCACCGCCCGGGTGGGGGACGCCGGCAAGCGCCTTCACACCGGCCGCAGCCGCAACGACCAGGTGGCGCTGGACATCCGGCTCTATCTGCGGCAGGCCAGCGCCGGGCTGCAGCAGCAGCTCCGCGAGCTGATCGAGACGCTCTGCTGCCAGGCCGAACAGGGCGCCGGCTACGTCATGCCGGGCTACACCCACCTGCAGCGTGCCCAGCCGGTCACCTTTGGGCACCAGCTCATGGCCTACGCCTGGATGCTGCTGCGGGACCTGGGCCGCCTGCGGGACGCCACCGCCCGCATGGACGCCGAGTGTCCTTTGGGTTCCGGCGCGCTGGCGGGCACCACCTATCCGCTGGACCGGTTCTACACCGCCGCCGAGCTGGGCTTTGACGCGCCCTGCGGCAACTCCATTGACGGCGTGTCGGACCGGGATTTCTGCATCGAGCTGACCGGCGCCATGGCCACCTGCATGATGCACCTCTCCCGCCTGTCGGAGGAAATCATCCTGTGGTGCAGCTGCGAGTCCAAGTTCATCGCGCTGGCCGACGCCTTCACCACCGGGTCCTCCATCATGCCCCATAAGAAAATCCCTGATGTCACCGAGCTCATCCGCGGCAAGACCGGCCGGGTCTACGGCGATCTG
>CAMEIU010000201.1 GCA_945918815.1 uncultured Clostridia bacterium | reverse complement strand
GCCCAGGATTTCTCCATGCGCTATATGCTGGTGGACGGCCACGGCAACTTCGGCTCCGTGGACGGCGACCCCCCGGCAGCCTACCGTTACACCGAGGCCCGGCTCTCCAAAATGTCCAACGAAATGCTCCGGGACATCGACAAGGAGACCGTGGACTGGGATCCCAACTTTGACGAGACCCGCAAGGAGCCCCGGGTCCTGCCCAGCCGGTTCCCCAACCTGCTGGTCAACGGCTCCTCCGGCATCGCCGTCGGCATGGCCACCAACATTCCGCCCCACAATCTGACGGAGGTCATCAACGCCTGCGTCTGTATCCTGGACGACCCGGAGGCCACCCTCTCGGACCTGATGCAGCACATCACAGGCCCCGATTTCCCCACCCGTGCCATCATCCTGGGCCGGGCCGGAATCCGGGCCGCCTACGCCACGGGCAAGGGCCGTCTGACCCTTCGGGCCAGAACCCACTTTGAAGAATTCGGCCAGAACCGCACCCGCATCATTGTCACCGAGATTCCCTACCAGGTCAACAAGCGGATGCTCATTAAAAATATGGCCGATCAGGTCAACGAGAAGCGGCTGGAGGGCATCTCCGACATCCGCGACGAGTCGGACCGGACCGGTATGCGCATCGTCATTGAGCTGAAGCGGGAGGCCAACGCCCAGGTGGTGTTGAACCGCCTCTTTGCCCAGACCCAGCTTCAGACCACCTTTGCCATCAATATGCTGGCCCTGGTCAACAACCAGTCCCAGCCCCGGGTCCTGTCCCTGCGGGAAATTCTCGACGAGTATCTCGCATTCCAGGAGGACGTGATCATCCGCCGGACCCGCTATGACCTGCGGAAAGCCGAGGAACGGGCCCATCTGCTGGAAGGCCTGCTCATTGCCCAGGACAACATCGACGAGGTCATCCGCATCATCCGCAGCTCCTACGACAAGGCCAAGGAAAACCTCATGGAGCGGTTCGGCCTCAGCGAAATCCAGGCCCAGGCCATTCTGGACATGCAGCTCAAGCGGCTGCAGGGTCTCGAGCGGGAGAAGCTGGAGAACGAGTACAAGGAGATCGAGGCGAAAATCGCCTACTATAAGGAGCTGCTGGCCGACATCAACAAGGTTAAAGCCGTCCTCAAGGACGAGCTCATTGAAATCCGCGACAAATACGGCGATGAGCGCTGGACCGAGATCCAGGATGTGGAGGACGAGATCGACGTGGAGGACCTCATCGAGGAAGAGGACTGCTGCTACACCCTGTCCAACCAGGGCTACATCAAGCGCATGCCCACCTCCACCTACCGGACCCAGCGGCGCGGCGGCCGCGGTATTTCGGCCCAGAATTTGAAGGAAGAGGACTACGTCAAGAGCCTGTTCATCGCCTCCACCCACGACCAGCTGCTGTTCTTCTCCAACACCGGCCGGGTCCACCGGCGGAAGGGCTACCTGATCCCGGAGGCCAGCCGCACGGCCCGAGGCACCGCCATCGTCAACGTGCTGCCCCTGGAGCCGGAGGAAAAGATCACGGCCATGCTGCTGACCCGGGAGTCCGACGAGGAATCCTATCTGGTCATGGTCACCCGCAACGGCACCGTCAAGCGGCTGAAGCTGGACAGCCTCAGCACCAACCGCAAAGGCGGCATCCGGGCCCTGACCTTGGACGAGGGCGACGAGCTGATCACGGTTTTGCAGACCTCCGGCCGCGACAGCGTGATTTTGGCCACGGCCCACGGCATGGCCATCTGCTTTGACGAGAACGACGTGCGCCCCATGGGCCGCGACGCCGCCGGCGTCCGTGGCATCCGTCTGGAGGACGGCGACCATGTGGTGGGAGCCGGCGTGGTCCAGGATGGCAAGGATCTCCTGACCGTCACGGAAAAGGGTTACGGCAAGCGGACCAATCTGACGGCCTATTCCCGGCAGAACCGCGGCGGCAAGGGCCTCAAGAACTACAATCTGACGGAAAAGACCGGCCTGGTGGCCGGCGTCCAGATCGTGGACGACAACGACGACGTGATGCTCATTGAAAACAGCGGCGTCATCATCCGCATGGCCGCCTCCGACATCAACACCTACGGCCGCGACACCAAGGGCGTCATCGTCATGCGTGTGGAAGAAGGCAACCAGGTAATCTCCATCCAGAGAGCGGATAAGGAAGAGATGGAAGAATAAGAAGACGCCCTTGTGCCCCTGTTCTCTATTGAATAATGAAGGATGAATGATGAATAATTGAGGTATTTTCCTTCGGAAAATCATTGAAATTTGTCCCGAAGTGACACCTCCTAAAATCAGAGGGGGCGCGAGGGCGTTTACCTAGAAAGGACCTCTATGAAAACTGTCACCATTTATACCGATGGGGCCTGTTCCGGGAATCCGGGGCCGGGAGGCTGGGGGGCGATTCTCAGTTTCAACGGCGTAGAAAAGGAGCTGTCCGGCGGAGAGGCTTCCACCACCAACAACCGCATGGAGCTGACGGCGGTCATTGCCGCCCTGTCGGCGTTGAAGGAGCCGTGTACGGTGGAGCTGTACTCCGACTCCAAATATGTCATCGACGCCTTGCAGAAGCGGTGGGTCTACAGCTGGAAGGCCAAGGGCTGGATCAAATCCGACAAGAAACCGGCCCTCAACGTGGATCTGTGGGAGCAGCTGCTGCCCCTGGTGGAAAAGCATCAGCTCCATTACCACTGGGTCAAGGGCCACGCCGACAATCCAAAAAATAACCGCTGCGACCAACTGGCCGTAGCGGAGAGCAAAAAGTATAAATAACAGAAAAGACCTCGTGCCTCCTCTGGTTTCAGAATGAATAATGAATGATGAATAATTGAGGTATTTTCCTTCGGAAGATAATTGAATTTGTCCCGAAGGGACACCTCAATTATTCATTATTCATGAACGAACAGGGGGCACGAGGGCGTTTTTATGCCGGCACCATGATTTCCACGGCCTTGTTGTTGTTCCAGATGTCCACCTGTTGGACGCTGCCGCCGAATTCGCCGTCCAGGGTCCAGCTGACCGGGGCCGGGAACTCAAAATGGACGTGGCTGGTCTGGAAGGTGTGGAAGAAATTCGGGTCGAATTCCCGCTTCAACAGCAGGCCGACCAGGGCGTTCAGGTCCGCCAGGGTGGTGATGTTCTTCACCAGCA
>CAMEIU010000200.1 GCA_945918815.1 uncultured Clostridia bacterium | reverse complement strand
GTTCCCGCCCAAGACCAACAAGCCCGGCGAGGTCTATCTGGAGGTCCAGAATCTGACCGCCCAGTACAGCCTCCTGAAGGACGTGTCCTTCACCGCCCGCCGGGGCGAGATCGTGGGCCTGGCCGGTCTGGACGGCAGTGGCCGGACCGAGACCCTGGAGAACATCTTCGGCGTGGCCACCCGGAAGGAAGGCACCATCACCCTGGGCGGCAAGCCCTGCCGCAACCGCAACGCCCGGGAGTCCATTAAAAACGGCTTTGCCCTTCTGACCGAGGAACGCCGTGCCACCGGTATTTTCGGCATCCTGAACATCCGGGAGAATACGGTCATTTCCAGCCTGAAAAAGCATAAGCGTCTGGGCCTGTATCTGAGCAGCGCCTCCATGAAGAAGGACACCCAGTGGTCCATCGACGCCATGCGCACCAAGACGCCCTCCCAGGAGACCAAGATCCGCAGCCTCTCCGGCGGCAACCAGCAGAAGGTCATTCTGGGCCGCTGGCTGCTGACGGATCCCGAGGTCCTGCTGCTGGACGAGCCCACCCGCGGCATCGACGTGGGCGCGAAATATGAGATTTACCAGCTGATTCTGGACCTGGCCAACAAGGGCAAAACGGTCCTGATGGTATCCTCGGAAATGCCCGAGCTGCTGGGCGTGTGCGACCGGATTCTGGTCATGTCCGGTGGCCGTCTGGCCGGCGAGGTGGACGCCAGAACCGCCACCCAGGAAGAAATCATGACCTTGGCTGCAAAATATGTTTAAGGAGGCTGCATCATGGCTAATCCCATAAAATCCATTCAGCGCACCGCCGCTGATTACAAGCTGATGGACAAGAAAGACAAGAAGCGGTTCTGGACCGATGGCATTCTGAACAACGCCCTGTACATTATCATGGCGATCTTTATCATCTACACCGCCATCGCCAACAAGAACTTCCTGAAGATCGGCTCCATCACCAACATCATCTCCCAGGTGGCAGCGTATCTGCCCATCGCCCTGGGCATCGGCGGCTGTATCGTTCTGACCGGTACCGACCTGTCCGCCGGCCGCGTGGTGGGCCTGACCGCCGCCGTCTCCGTGGCTTTGCAGCAGGTGGTTGGCCGCCGCATTCTGACCTTCCTGCCGGAGTATCCCGGCTGGGTGGGCATCCTTCTGGGCCTGGTGGCCGTCATCATTGTCGGCGGCATCATCGGTCTCATCAACGGCTTCTTCGTTGCCAAGTACAAGCTCCATCCCTTCATCGTCACCCTGGCCACCCAGCTGATCACCTACGGCTTCATCACCATGTTCTTCATGATGAACGGCAACAACGGCCAGCCCCTGTCCGGCCTGACGGATACCTACAACAACTTCATCACCGGCAAGATGATCTCCATCACCGGCAACGCCAGCCTGCCCTGGTATGTGCTGTACGCCGTTGTTCTGGCGGTCATGATGTGGTTCATCTGGAACAAGACCACCTTCGGCAAGAACATGTTCGCCGTCGGCTCCAACGCCGAGGCGGCCAACGTCTCCGGCGTCAACGTGTTCAAGACCACGGTCATGGTCCACACCCTGGCCGGTATCATGTACGGCCTCACCGGCTTCATCGAGGGCTCCCGCATCGGCTCCATCACCACCTCCACCGGCCTGAACTACGAGTGCGACGCCATCGCGGCCTGCGTCATCGGCGGCGTCAGCTTCGTCGGCGGCACCGGCAAGATCTCCGGCATCATTCTGGGCGTGTTCATCCTGCGCATCATCTTCGTCGCCCTGACCATGCTGGGCATCGACCCCTCCATGCAGTACATCATCAAAGGCCTCATCATTCTCGTGGCCTGCTCCCTGGATATGCGGAAGTACCTGGTCCGCAAGTAAACAAAACGCCAAAAGGCTGCCTGCAAAGGCAGCCCTTGGTGTTTTATGGGAGAGAAAAATTGGGATTTGTTGATGTACCGCTTTTTGTAGGGCACGGCCACTGGACGTGCCGCCTGTAGGCATTGCGTCATGGAACCGGCTGCCAAACGGCGCGTCGGGTCGCCGCGCCCTACATTGCCAGTACAACACATCGTCAAATCCCAATTTGCCGGTCAATTACGCGTCGCGTTCTTCCGCCTGCTGTTCTTCCTCCGCCTCCGGTTCTTCCTCCGGTTCCTTTTTGGTCTCGTCTTTCCAGAGCTTGTAGGAGGTGATGGCGAGGCCGATGGAGCCGCCGCCCAGGACCACAATGGCCAGAATCAGCAGAAACACGGAAGGCGCGTCGGGGCCACCCTTGATGTAGTCCCGGACCACCTGATACAGCATATACAGCACCACGAAGATCGCGGCCATCCGAAAGCCCATGACGCCGTTTGGGTTCCTGGCGCGGCGGTTGTTGGAGCTTTGGCCTTTTTCTTCCGGGCGGTTTTTTTCTTCGTCCATGGATGTACTCCTTTCATCTTGCAATTTGTGCAGATCTTAAGTATTATTATATCGGAAAAGAAGCGGGCTGTCCACGACAACCTGAGAATGTGAGGTATATTATGGGTCAAATTTTTCAATTTTCCGCCCCCGGCCGCACGGAGATCAGCGGCAACCACACGGACCATCAGCACGGCTGCGTCCTGGCCGCCGCCGTCAATCTGGAAACCGTGGCGGATGTGAAACTGAACGGCACGAACGTCATCCGCGTCTTCTCCCAGGGCTACGCCCCCGTGGAGATCGATCTCGGGGCACTCTTCATCCGGGAGGAAGAGAAAAATTCCACCGCCGCTCTGATCCGCGGCGTGGCAGCCGCTTTTGCCCGGCGTGGCGCAGAGCTCCGGGGCTTTGACGCCGATGTCCGGTCCACGGTTCTGCCCGGCAGCGGCCTCAGCTCCTCCGCTGCCTTTGAGGTTTTGATTGGTACCATCCTCAACGAGCTGTTCTTTGATAAAAAGCTCTCCGCCGTGGAGATCGCCCAGATCGGCCAGTACGCGGAGAACGTCTACTTCGGCAAGCCCTGCGGCCTGATGGATCAGACTGCCTCCAGCGTAGGCGGCATGGTGTTCATCGACTTTGCCGATCCCGCCGCGCCCGTGGTGGAAAAGCTGGAATTTGACTTTGGAAAAGCTGACCACGCCCTGTGCATCATCGATTCCGGCGCCGATCATGCCAACCTGACCCATTAGTACACGGCCATTCC
>CAMEIU010000199.1 GCA_945918815.1 uncultured Clostridia bacterium | reverse complement strand
TTGCTGTGTCACTGGTTTTCAAGACCAGCTCCTTAAACCGCTCGGACATCTCTCCAGATATCTTTCAGAGACGAGCATTATTTTAACACACAGGTCTCCGTTTGTCAATCCATTTCTTCCACTTCTTGCGCTTTTCTACAGGCAGTCCACCGCTTTGACGGCCAGCAGCGCGACGCCGGAGAATTCCGCCACCTTCTGGCCGGGCAGCACCGGCGCGGCCACAAGGACGCCCTTCAAGCTTCGGACGCAGGCCAGAACCTGGTCCTTGGGGATGGGCACGGAAGTTTTCACTGGGACCGTCGGGCTGCTTCCATTCAGAACCCGAAGCGTGGTCGTGACCATGCGGGCCGGAGCGGTGACCTCCTGGCGGGCATAGGCCGCGCCGCGCTTGCAGGTATTGCCGGTGATCTCCCGAATTTCGCCGTCCTCCAGCCGCACGGTAACGGCACAACCCAGGGGGCAGTTGATACAAGTTAGAGTACTCGTCTCCATCAGGCATCCTCCAATCCAATGGTGATTGTTTTGACCGCCGGGGTCAGCAGGGCCGGGTCCAGGCGCACCTGCTCCATTTCGCCGGGGGCCACCACAGGCCGCTTTTTATGCAGCACCCGCACGCCGTCCAGCCAGACGCTGACATAGCAGTTCTTCCGCACGGCTCCTACCCGGAAGCGGACCGTTACCGGCTCTTGGATCAGGGCTGGGGCCAGACTCTGAGGCACCGTGTAGCGGACGCCATCGCCCGGTTTCAGGAACGTCTCCCTGCCCTGGGGTTCCGCGTCCCGCAGAAATTCCGCGGCGCAGCGGCCCGCCTGGGTGGCCTCCTGAGACACATAGTCCACAAGATCGTGGACATGGAGTACATTTCCGCAGGCGAAGACGCCAGGGACGCCGGTTTGGAGCCGCTGGTCCACCTGGGGGCCGCCGGTGACCAGGTCCAAAGGGACCCCGGCGGCGCGGCTCAGCTCGTTTTCGGGAATGAGGCCGCAGGACAGCAGCAGGGTATCGCAGGGATATTGCTTCTCCGTACCGGGGATAGGCTTCCGGTCCGGGCCCACCTGGGCCAACACCACGCCGGTGACCCGCTCCCGGCCCTGAATCTCTACCACCGTGTGGCGCAGCAGCAACGGAATGTTGAAGTCATCCAGACACTGAACGATGTTCCGCTTCAGGCCGCCGGAATAGGGCAGCAGCTCCGCCACGCAATGGACCTTGGCCCCCTCCAGGGTCATGCGCCGGGCCATGATGAGACCGATGTCGCCGGAGCCCAGGATCACCACTTCCCTGCCCGGCATACGGCCCTCCAGGTTCACCAATCGCTGGGCGGTTCCGGCAGACCAGACGCCAGCCGGACGGAAACCGGAAATATTCAACGCGCCGCGGGGCCGCTCCCGGCAGCCCATGGCCAAAATCACTGCGCCGGCCCGTATTTGGTACAGACCGTCCCGGGGACTGACGGCGGTAACGATCCGGTCTGCAGACAGGTCCAGGACCATAGTATCCAGGCGGTATGGGATTTGTGCCGCGTTCACCCGGTCGATGAACCGTCCGGCATATTCGGGGCCGGTCAGCTCCTCCTGAAAGGTGTGGAGACCGAAGCCGTTGTGGATGCACTGGTTCAGAATACCGCCCAGTTCCCGGTCCCGCTCCAGGATCACCAGGTCTTCCACCCCGGCCTCCCGGGCGGCCAGAGCCGCCGCCAATCCGGCGGGACCGCCGCCGAGAATCAGCAAATCATGATACTCCATTTAAAGTCCCTCCTTGTTGAAGCCGGTCAGGAGCCTGGATTCGCCGCCGCATTTGGTCAGGTCCTCCCAGGCAATGCCGTTCTCCGCCAGCAGCTCCATGACCTTGGGACCGCAGAAACCGCCCTGGCATCGTCCCATGCCCGCCCGGGTCCGGCGTTTGACGCCGTCCAGGCCTCTGGCCCCCAGGGGGCGGCGGATGGCGTCGAGAATTTCGCCCTCGGAAATCTGCTCGCAACGGCAAATGATTCTACCGTAGGAAGGATTCTCCCGGATCAACGCCTGCCGCGCTTCAAAGGACAGCTTCCGGGGATCCAGGATGCCTTTGCGGGTGGGTACAAAATCCGTCCGCTTTATCAGGCATAGCTTTTTTGCCACCAGCTCCGCCGCCATGGTCCCGATGGCCGGGGCGCTGGACAAGCCGGGGGATTCGATGCCCGCGCAGTCGAAGAAGCCAGGGGCATCCGCCGCCTCTCCGATGACAAACTCGTGGCCGTCCTCGTGGGCCCGGAGCCCGGCAAAGGACGTGATGATCTGCCGGGTGGGCAGGTCCTCCACCGACAAGGCCGCGGTGTTCAACACGGCTTCCAGGCCCTGGGCTGTGGTATCGGTGCCGTCAAAATCTGCAACATCCGTGGCCGTGGGGCCCAGCAGCAGGTTGCCGTGGACCGTGGGCGTCACCAGGACGCCCTTGCCCAAGGGGCCGGGCAGTTGGAAAATGGTGTGGGACACATGGGTCCCGGCCTGTCTGTCCAGGAGGCAGTATTCGCCCTTGCGGGGGGTGATATGGAGCTTCTGTTCGCTGACCAGGTTGTGGAGCTTGGCGGCGTAGACACCCGCGGCATTGACCACGGTTCTGGTTTCCAGGGTCCCGCGGTCCGTTTCCACTTGCCAGAGGCCGTCCCCTCTGGCAAAACCGGTGACGGTGGTGTTGAACCGGAACTCCACGCCGTTTCGGGCGGCGTTTTCTGCCAGGGCGATGGTCAGGCCGAAGGGACAGACGATGCCCGCCGTGGGCGCCCACAAAGCTGCCGCACAGCGTTTTGTCGCATGGGGTTCCATGGCCCGGACCTGATCGCCCGTGAGGATCTGAAGCCCTTCCACGCCGTTTTCAAGGCCCTGCCGGTACAGCTGCTCCAGCCGGGGCCGCTGGGCCTCGTCGAGGCAGAGGACCAGAGAGCCGATATTTTGATAGGGAAAATCCAATTCCCGAGATAGACCCGCCATAGCCTTGGCGCCGGCCACGTTGAGCTTTGCCATGAGGCTGCCGGGCCGGGCGTCGAAACCGGCGTGCACGATGGCACTGTTGGCCTTGGAGGTGCCGCAGCAGATGTCCTCGCACCGCTCCACCACGCAGAGATTCCCGGTATAGCGGCTCAGTTCCCGGGCGATGGCCGCGCCGCAGACGCCGCCGATGATATGGGTCAGCTGGGACACATTGTCCTG
>CAMEIU010000198.1 GCA_945918815.1 uncultured Clostridia bacterium | reverse complement strand
CGAATGACACATCTTGAGATACCCAACAATATCTTTAACTAAGGGAAACGGGCGCGTCGGTGCCGGATCTGGACAAGATCCTCACCATGAGCCAGCTGTTCGGCGTCACCACCGACTATCTTCTGACCGATCAAACCACGCCTGCGGAGGCTGCCGCAGCGCAGACCCGCTGCGTGACCCGGGAGCAGGCCGATGGTTATCTGGCAGCCGTCCGCCGGTACGCCGGAAGGATGGCTGCGGCGGTGACCGCCCTGGTCCTCAGTCCCACACCCCTGATCCTCATGGGCGGCCTCAGCGAATATGTGCCCGGAAGCCTGTCCGAGGATATGGCAGGCGGCTTTGGGGTGACCATCCTGCTCCTGATCGTGGCCGCGGCCGTGGCGGTGCTGATTCGGACCGGTATGGAGCTGGGATCCTATTCCTTTTTGGAACAGGAGGAATTCACCCTGCAGCCCGGCCTGGAGCCTGTGATCCGCCAGGAACAGGCGGCCTTTGACAGGACGTTCCGCAGCTGCCTCGTAACCGGCGTGACCCTTTGCATCACCAGCGTTCTGCCTCTGATGATCGCCGCGGCCTTCCGGGCGGGCGACCTGGTCTACATCGTCTGCGTGGACATTTTGCTGCTGCTGATCGCCGCGGCGGTCTGCCTGTTCGTCTGGTCCGGCATGATCCACGGCAGCACCCAGAAGCTGCTCCAGGAGGGCGAATACACCGTGGAGGAAAAGCGCAGCACCAAGCGTGTCGGCGCCCTGCCCGGCATCTACTGGGGCATTGTGACGGCGATTTATCTTGGAATCAGCTTCTATACCAACGCCTGGGACCGCAGCTGGATCGTTTGGCCCTGCGCCGGGGTGCTGTTCGCAGCCGTCATGGGCATCGCAAAAGCGGTGACGGCGAAAAAGGAATGACCTTCGCGTGCATCAATATTTTCCAGACTAAAACAGCTTCCGTTTCACACAATAGCCAAGAGGTGGTTGTGTGAAACGGAAGGCTTTTTGTTTGCTTTTGATCCTGTCCTTCCTGATTCTTCCGGAAGCGGCGGCAGATGGGGATTACATCAAATGGGTGGATTTCGACGTTTCCTGCAACGCAATGGAACGGGCCTTGCTCCTGGAGCAGCAGTACCGGGAGCAGGACCGGGTGGTGAACTGGATCGACATCCTTGCCTTGGCCGCCACCCGGTACGGCAGCGGAAAGTTTCCCGTCTCTCAGGTGGACAAGGCCGCCAAGGAGCTGACCGGAGACCGGTCGCCCCAGGAATTCCTGGGTAATCAATACAAGTACTATCAATACTATCAGGAGGCCTACGGCGCGGTTCTGCGCGGCCTGGTGGGAACCTACGCCATCCAGAAGCAGGACGGCACGTGGGAAACCTATTACGGCGTCAAGGCCTTCTCCCCCATTGCCGCGGGCTATTGGTATTCCCACTACGACGACTTCGGCGTCAGCCGGAGCTACGGCTTCCAGCGGCGTCACCTGGGCAACGACCTCATGGGCAGCCTGGGCACGCCCATCGTGGCGGTAGAGGGCGGCACCGTGGAGGCGTTGGGCTGGAACCAATACGGTGGCTGGCGGGTGGGAATCCGCTCCTTTGACAACCAGCGATACTATTATTATGCCCATCTGCGGAAGGATACGCCCTACGCGCCAGGATTGGAAGTCGGCGACACCGTCCAGGCCGGAGACGTCATCGGTTTCATGGGCCGCACCGGCTACTCCACCAAGGAGAACGTCAACAACATTGAGGTGGTCCATCTGCACTTCGGCCTGCAATTGATTTTCGACGAGAGCCAGAAGGAATGCAACAGCGAAATCTGGGTAGACGTCTACGACATTGTGAATTTCCTGGAACAGCACCGCAGCTCCGTGCGGTTCAACGAAGAAACCAAAGTCTGGGAACGGATCTATCCCTACCGGGATCTGGGCTGATCCCGATGGGATTTCGATGGAAAAAGGCGGGGGCAAATCCCCCGCCTTACGTTTTAACACATCATGGCCGCATTATCGCTGTCCAAGGTTTCAAAGCTGTCCGTTGTTTCATCAAACAGCAGGTCCAGATCGGACAGCGTTTCCTCCAGACGCTTGAGGTTGGTGCGCATGTCCTCTGTCAGCGCATGGATTTCCTGCCCAGCTTCCTCATAGCGGTTGGCAACGCTCTCCAGCAGATCATTGAGGCTCTGTCTGAGACGGGCCGCGCGTTCCATGGCAAGCCGCTCCGCAGCCTCCGCCCGGCGGTAGGCCTCCAGCTCCATGGAAGGATAGTCCGGTTCCTCTTCCGCTTCTGCGTCTTCCAGCGGCGCTTCTTCCATTGCCTCGGCTTCCATTTCCGCCTTGGCCTGGGCCTCCGCCTCCAGGGCCGCCCGCAGCGCCGCGTCCTTCTCCTGCATCTGCTCCAGGAGCGCCTGGTTGATCCGCCGCTGGTCGCTCAGCGTTTTCTCCGCCTTCGCCAGCTTGTCTGTCAGAGCCGTCTTCTCATCCTCGCACTGCCGCAATTCCTTCCGATGCTCCGCGCAGAGATTCTCAATATAATCGCTCACATCCGAACGGTTGAAGCCGCCGATGGATGTTCTGAACTTGGAAAAATCGGCCATAATTCCGCCTCCTCAACGAAATAAGACATTTTCTCTATCCTATCACAGATTGCGCCGAAACACAAGCCCGGCAAAATTTTTCTGTTTTTTCTCTTTACTTTGCGGGAATGATTTGCTATAATAGTCAAGCTAAATAAATACGCGCTCGTAGCTCAGCTGGATAGAGTGTCAGACTCCGACGTTTCTGACCAGTCCGGCAGAGAGATGGCGCAAAGTCTTGCAAACAGGGGCTTTGAAGGTTCAGAGGCCGAATTCCCCGGTTGCCTTTGACGACTGTTTGACTACTGTTTTTCAAAACGTTGGAACCTGCATTTTGCGGCGACAACCCATATGCGCTCGTAGCTCAGCTGGATAGAGTGTCAGACTCCGACTCTGAAGGTCGCACGTTCGAATCGTGTCGGGCGTACCAAAAACCACCGTAAATTCTGATTTACGGTGGTTTTTCTTTATTATTGAAAAAAGATCATTCTGTACTGAATCCTACAAATTATGTCTATTGCATTGCAATTTGCAAAAAATATGAAATCCTCGCAACCAATCATAGATAAGGTATAATAAGTTGCGCAAATTGAAGAAGGCAAAAAAGTAGACACGGCTTGCCGGTCTCTGGTAGA
>CAMEIU010000197.1 GCA_945918815.1 uncultured Clostridia bacterium | reverse complement strand
CCGCCTGCTCCACGTCGTACTCGTAGGCGTATACGGAGCCGATGATCTGGTTCTCCGGCAGGCCGGAGATCTTGGTGAACACATAGGTCATGATGTCCACGGGATTGCTGACGATGATATACAGGGCATTGGGGGCCGCCTGGACGATCTGCGGCGTGATCTCCTTGAGAATGTTCACGTTGGTCTGGGTCAGCTCAATGCGGGTCTGACCGGGCTTGCGGGCAATGCCGGAGGTGATGATGACGATGTCGGAATCCCGGGCGGCGGCATAGTCCCCTGCCACGATGGAAATCGGATCCCGGAAGCTGGCGCCCTGGATGATGTCCATGACTTCGCCTTCCACCTTTTCCTGGTTGATGTCGATCAGGACGATCTCAGAGGCAGTGTCTCCGAGAGACAGGGTATAGGCAATGGTTGCGCCGACGTTGCCGGCTCCGATCACGGTAATTTTTCTGCTCATATGCTGCTCCTTTCGCCCTCCCGGGCCGCGCCTGTTCCGCCGAGTTTCCATAAATCGGTAAAACAGTATCAATAAAATTATATCCATAAAACATTATAGATATTTTTTTATCAATTGCAACCCCCAAATACAAGTTTTTTACTTTACATACAATTAACAGAGGCCGCCTTTTGGACTTTACATTGGATTTGTAGAATAAGACCGTAATCCGAAATCCAAAAAATCAAGTCTAAAGGAGAAATGAAACATGAAAAAGAAGATTTTGGCAATGGCGCTGTGCGCAGCGCTGCTGATTGCCGTCATGGCCGGCTGCGCCGGCAGCAAGAGCAGCTCCGCTGCTGAGACCAGCACGCAGGAGACTGCCGCCCCCGAGACTGCCGCTCCCGAGACCACCGCTCCCGCCGCGGAAGAAGCTCCCGAAGAAACCGCCGGTTTCAACGGCGCCATCACTGTGGTCTCCCGTGAGGAAGGCTCCGGCACCCGCGGCGCGTTCGTGGAGCTCATGGGCGTGCAGACCGAGGACGGCGATATGACCACCGAGGACGCGGAAATCGCCAACTCCACCTCTCTGGTGCAGAGCACCGTGGCCGGCAATGAAAAGGCCATCGGCTACATCTCTCTGGGCTCCTATGACGCCTCCGCCGTCAAGGCCCTGTCCGTGGACGGCGTGGAAGCCTCTGTGGACAACGTCAAGGCTGGTTCCTACGCCGTGTCCCGTCCCTTCGTCATCTGCTACAAGGAAGAGAACCTGACGGACCTGGGCCGTGATTTCATCAGCTTCATCATGAGCGCCGACGGCCAGGCCATTCTGACCGAGAAGGGCTACATCGCTGTGGATGAGTCCGCCGCGGCCTACACCGCTTCCGGTCTCACCGGCAACCTGAGCCTCAACGGCTCCACCTCCGTGGGCCCTGTGATGGAAAAGCTGGCCGAAGCCTACATGGGCATCAATGAGGGCGTGACCATCGACATCCAGCAGACCGGCTCCGGCACCGGCATCACCTCCACCATCGACGGCTCCTGCGAAATCGGCATGAGCTCCCGGAATCTGAAGGACGAGGAACTGGCCGAGGGCCTGACCCCCGTGACCATCGCACTGGACGGCATCGCCGTCATCGTCAACCAGTCCAACCCCCTCTCCGGCCTGGCCTCCGAGCAGATCCGCCAGATCTTCACCGGTGAAGTCACCGACTGGAGCGAAGTGGAGTAACCATTGACAACACGCCAACGGGCGACCGCAAGGCCGCCCTCGTGCGTTATCTGAGAACAGGCACCCCCCTCGCGCCCCCTCAAGCTGGTGAATGAATCAGGACGCACCCCAAAGCCTTCCCCTCAAGGGGAAGCCTTGGTGCGGTGCGTTTTGTCAGCCCTTACGCAAGAGGCCTGTTTATCTCTGTAGAAAGAGGAATCCTATGGCAAAATTCAAAGAATCGGCCATGCATCTGGTATTTTTTCTGGCGGCCATGGCGTCCATCGCCGCCGTGGCGCTGATCTGTATCTATCTTCTGGGCAACGGCATTCCCACCATCGGCGAGATCGGTCTCGAAAATTTCTTCGGGACCACCTGGAAGCCCAGCAAGGACCTGTACGGCATCTTTCCCTTTATCATCGGCTCCATCTATGTCACCGCCGGGGCCATCGTCGTGGGCGTGCCCACGGGCATCCTCTGCGCGGTTTATCTGGCGTATTTCTGCCCCAAGCGGGCCTATCAGCTCCTGAATCCGGCGGTCCGGCTCATGGCGGGCATTCCGTCCATCGTCTACGGCTTCTTCGGCCTCATGGTCATCGTGCCGGTGATTCAGAAGTTGACCGGCACCTCCGGCAAGGGCCTCCTGACGGCCTCTCTGCTCCTTGGCATCATGATTCTGCCCACGATCATCGGCACCGCCGAACCGGCTCTCCGGGCCGTGCCCCGGAGCTACTATGAAGGCTCCCTGGCCCTGGGCGCCACCCATGAACGCAGCGCCTTCTCCGCCGTGCTGCCCGCCGCCAAGTCGGGCGTTCTGTCCGGCGTCATTCTGGGCGTGGGCCGGGCCATCGGCGAGACCATGGCCGTCATCATGATCGCCGGCAATCAGACGAGAATGCCCGGCGGCCTCCTGGACGGCCTCCGCACCATGACCTCCAACATCGTGCTGGAAATGGGCTACTCCACGGGCCTCCACCGCCGCGCCCTCATCGCCACCGGCGTGGTGCTGTTCGTGTTCATCCTGATCATCAACACCTGCTTCTCCCTGCTCAAGCGAAAGGACGACAAATGAAACAACTGTTTGAATCGCTGCAAAAGCGCCGGAACAGGACCACGGCGGAGATCATGGACCAGGCCCGGGGCCAGTATGTGGTCTCCTGGATTGAGAAAATTCTGGTCCATCTGGCAATGCTCCTGGCCGCGGGCGTCGTCGTACTGCTGGTGGGCTATATCCTGGTCACCGGCGTGCCCAATCTGAGCCTGGACCTGTTCGCCTGGAAGTTCTCCACGGACAATCAGTCCATGATGCCCGCCCTCATCAACACCCTCTGCATCACCGTTCTCTCTCTGCTGCTGGCGGTGCCCATCGGCATCGGCGCGGCCATCTACCTGGCGGAGTACGCCAAGAGGGGCAACAAGCTGGTGAAGCTGGTGCGCCTGACCGCCGAGACGTTGTCCGGCATTCCCTCTATCGTCTACGGCCTTTTCGGCATGATGTTCTTCAACGTGGCGCTTGGCTGGGGCTACTCCATGCTGGCCGGCTCCGTGACCCTGGCCATTATGATCCTGCCCTTGATCCTGC
>CAMEIU010000196.1 GCA_945918815.1 uncultured Clostridia bacterium | reverse complement strand
ATCGCCGCCAGAATGAGCAAAAGAATTGCCAGCAAAGCCGCGGGCTGAAGCGCCGTCAGCAGCAGCGCCCAGACGGACCGCTGCGAGGCCGCCACCCGCAGGATCTGGCCGTCGTCCAGCCGGAGGGCCACATAGATGGTCTCCTCCAGCACCGTCTGGCTCAGGCGGCTGCTGGTTCCCACACCGGTCTTGATCGCTTCCTGAATCTCTTCCCGGTCCAGATGGTTCTCCATGGACGCAGGATCGGCAACGCTGTCATAGATCACGTCGCCCCCGGCGCTGACCAGGGTGATGCGGGTATCCCGGCCGGTCAGGCTGTCAAAATAGGATACGCCCTCGTGCTCCAGGGCCTCCGCCAGATAGAAGGCGTCGTTTTTCAAAATCCGAACGGTCTGATTTTCCAGGGTATAGTACAGCACGCCGGTGAGCAGCACCACGCTGCACACCAGTACCAACGCCGCCACCAGGCAGATGGCGCGAAAAATTTTCTTAGCCAAGGCCGGTTCCTCCTATCTTATAGCCGACGCCCTTGACGGTCTCAATGCAGGCCCCGGCGTCGCCCAACTTTTTGCGGAGATTCCGAATGTGGACGTCCACGGTGCGGCTCTCGCCGTCGAAGCTGTAGCCCCAGATCTGGTTCAGCAGGGCGTCCCGGGTCAGGACCACCCCGGCGTTCCGAAGAAGCAGCACCAGGAGCTCGAACTCCTTCAACGCCAGCTTGATCTCCTGGTCCCCGGCCATGACGATGTGCTTGGCTGGGCAGACGTACAGATCCCCCAAACGGTATTCCTCCTGGGCCGCCGGTTCCGCCCGGCGCAGGACGGCTTTCACACGGGAGACCAGCTCCATCATGCCGAAGGGCTTGGGCACATAGTCGTCGGCGCCGGAATCCAGGCCGATGACCTTGTCGTATTCGCTGCCCTTGGCCGTCAGCATGATGATGGGCAGCTGGGCCGTATCCGGGTTCAGGCGGAGCTTTTTCAGAATGGAAAGCCCGTCCTCCTCAGGCAGCATGATATCCAGCAGCAGCAGTCGGGGCTTTCTGGCCTCCATGGCCGGCCAGAAGGCTGAAGGCCGGTCGAACCCCTCCGCCTCAAAGCCGCTGGTGCGGAGCGTATACAAAATCAATTTCCGGATGTTGCCGTCATCCTCTAAGACGTAGATCATTCCGTTTCTCCTTGTGTCCGTAGGGGCGACCGCAAGGGTCGCCCCTACGAGATTGTTTGCTTGTTTACAGCTGCTGCGTAAGCCACGGCAAGCTCTGTTCAAAATCCACGCCGTAGGCTCGGTGATCGGGATTTTCAGCCGTTTTCTGAATCACGTTGGCGGTAAAGTCCATGGCCAGGACGGCGGCTCTTTCAAAGGCCATCCCTTTCAGCCGGGCGGAGGAGAAGACGCTGGCGAAGATGTCGCCGGTGCCGCTGTAGTGGCCGGGAACCTGGGGGCGGGCGAACTGGGAGACCTCCCCGCCGTCGCAGCAGGCGATGCCCACCATGCCCGGCATCAGGCTCACGCCGGTCAGGACCACGGCTTTGGCCCCCTGCTTCAGCAGGCCCCGGACCAGCTTTTCCGCCAAGGCTTTGTCATGGGTCACTGCCGGGCACGGTTCCCCCAGCATGAGGCAGGCCTCGGTGACGTTGGGTGTGGTCACGTCCGCCTGGGCACAAAGGCGGGTCATGGCCCGCACATGGTCCTGGGTGAAGCCTCGATACAGCCTACCCTGGTCCGCCATGGCCGGGTCCGCCACGAACAGGGTGTCCGGTCCCCGGAACCGGGCCGTAAATTCCTCCACCAGGGCCGCCTGGGCCGGGGAGCTGAGATAGCCGGAAAAAATTCCGTCAAAGGTCACGCCGCCCTGCTGCCACAGGTCCATGGTCCGGGTCATCCGGTCGGAGAGATCCACCACCTCCACCTGGGGCAGGGCCGCGAAGTGGCTGGAGAGGATCGCCGTGGGCAGGGGGACGCATTCGATTCCAAAGCAGGAGACGATGGGCAAGGCCACCGTCAGAGAGCATTTTCCAAGGCAGGACAGATCATGAATGGCCGCCATCCGTTTTTGAAGCATGAGATACCTCCGCGTGTTTGCCGGTCAGGGAGAACTCCACCCACTCGGCAATATTCACGGCGTGGTCGCCGATACGTTCAAAATACTTCGCGATCATCAAAAGGTCAAGACATATTTCTCCGTTCTTTGGATTTTCCGAGATCAGAGCCGTCAATTCCTCCTTGACCTGGCTGAACAGAGCGTCCACCTTGTCGTCGTAGGCCATGACGGCCCGGGCCTGGTGGATGTCCTGGCTGACGAAGGCCGCCACGGCGTCGGTGACCATGCGCCCGGCGGCGCTGGCCATTTCCGTGATGTGGCTCTTGCTCTCGGCCTCGGTATCGGTGATATACTGGAGCGTCTCGGCAATGTCCAGGGCCTGGTCGCCGATGCGCTCCATGTCGGAGATCATTTTCAGGGCCGAGGAAATGACCCGCAGGTCCCGGGCCACGGGCTGCTGCTGGAGCAGCAGCTTCATGCACAGGCTCTCAATGTCCCGCTCCTTCTGGTCCACCTTGATTTCCAGCTCCGTAATGATGTCCGTTTTCACCACCTGGCCCTTGGAAATGGCGTCGGCCACCAGGCCGATGGCCTCCTCGCAGAGGGCTCCCATGGTAATCAGCTCCACATTGAGCTTGTCCAGCTGCTGATCGAAATGTGCGCGCATATTATCCGAACCTCCCGGTGATGTAGTCCTCCGTCCGCTTGTGCTGCGGGAAGGAGAAGATGGTCTCCGTCTTGCCGAATTCCACCAGGTCGCCCAGGAGGAAGAAGGCGGTGTTGTCCGAAATACGGACGGCCTGCTGCATGTTGTGGGTGACGATGACGATGGTATAGTGCTTTTTCAGCTCCATGGCCAGATCCTCGATCTTGCCGGTGGAGATGGGGTCCAGGGCCGAGGTGCTCTCATCCATCAGCAGGACCTCCGGCTCCACGGCCAGGGCCCGGGCGATGCAGAGCCGCTGCTGCTGGCCGCCGGAGAGACCCAGAGCGCTCTTTTTCAGCCGGTCCTTGACCTCGTCCCAGATGGCAGCCTGGGTCAGACTCCGCTCCACGATCTCGTCGAGACGAACCTTGGAGTGGACGCCATGGGTCCGGGGGCCGTAGGCGATGTTGTCATAGATGCTCATGGGGAAGGGATTGGGCTTCTGGAACACCATGCCCACCTCCTTGCGCAGATTGTTGACCTCCGCGTCGA
>CAMEIU010000195.1 GCA_945918815.1 uncultured Clostridia bacterium | reverse complement strand
GGGCTGGCTTCTGGGGGCAAGACTGACGCCGGTGGTGGCCGGGCAGCTGGACGCCGTGTCTGTGGTGGTGTCGGTCCATCCGTTGATCTTCCTGGGAGCGGCCCTGTTCTCCCTCCTGACGGTGCTGCTCTCCTGTGCCCGGCCCGGCCGCATGGCTGCCAGAGTCAGCCCCGTGGAGGCAGTGCGCTACACCGAGGGCGGCGCGCGGAAGCAAAAGGAGAAGCGGTCCGGCAAGGGCGTGTCCCTCTGGTCCATGGCCTGGGCCAACCTGGGCCGCAGCCGCGGCAAGACCGTGGTAACGGTCCTGTCCCTGTCCCTGGCGGTGGTGTTATTGCAGATGACCGTCACCTTCACCAAGGGCTTCGACATGGACAAGTATCTCTCCCATTTTGTCCAGGCAGATTTTGTCCTGGCCGACGCCTCCTATTTCCAGACAGCCACCGGGTCCTTTGACGCGGACCGGGCCTTGCCGGAGACGGCCATCGAGGAAGTGAACGCCCAAGGCGGCGTGGAGGGCGGACGGGTTTACGGCACGACCACCGCCGTCCAGGGATTTATCACTGAGGACTATTACCGGGACTTCTTCGGCCAGTGGAACAGTCAGGAGGTCCTGGACTGGATGGTGGAGCAGGAAGAAAAAAACAGTGACGGCCGTCTGGCCGCCGACGCCCAGCTCTCTGGCATGGAGGCGTATGTGCTGAACAAACTGACCGTGCTGGAGGGCGATCTTGGCAAGCTTTTGGAGCCGGACAGCCGATACATCGCCGCCGTCTATGCCGACGACGACTACGGCAATATCCTCGAGGGCTCCCACTGGGCCAAGATTGGGGACAAGGTCACCCTGCGCTATGTAGACGCTTTTGAATATTACGACCCGGAGACCGGCGAAGTCTTCGGCGAGGACAGCCTGGACGCTGCCGGATATTACCGGGCCCGCGCCAAGGAATACCGGGATGTGGAATACGAGGTGGCGGCCCTGGTGGCGGTGCCCTTCTCCCTCAGCTGCCGCTACTACGGGATCGGTGAATTTGTCCTGGGGGCCGGCGCCTTCCAACGGGACACGGGCACATCCAACGTCATGCTCTATGCCTTCGACGCTGAGGATGAGGCCGCCATGGAGACCTTCCTCCGGGACTATGCCGGTGGGGTGAATTCCGGTTGTGACTATGAGAGCAAGCAGACCTACGAGGCGGAATTTGAGAGCTTCCGCCAGATGTTCCTGCTCCTGGGCGGGGTCCTGAGCTTTGTTGTGGGCCTGGTGGGGGTCCTGAACTTCGTCAACGCGGTTCTCACGGGCATTCTCAGCCGGAAGCGGGAGCTGGCGGTGCTGCAATCCGTAGGTATGACGGGGCGGCAGCTGAAAACCATGCTGACCTTCGAGGGCCTGCTCTACGCCCTGGGCTCCATTCTCCTGGCACTCCTGCTGACGGTCCTGTTCTACCCCCTGGCGTCCCGCCTTCTGGAAGCCATGTTCTGGTTCTTCTCCTATCGCTTCACCGTGACGCCCATTCTGCTCCTGACGCCCATCTTCACACTTCTTGGCGTCCTGACGCCATTGGCCGTCTACCACGCCGTCTCCAAATCCACCATCGTGGAACGCCTCCGGGAAGCGGAAGGATAATATAGAGAATCCTCGTGCCCCCTTCAGGGAAAGACGGGAAAATGCACAGCACCAAGGCTTCCCCTTGAGGGGAAGGTTTTTGGGCGCATCCGATTTTATCCGTGTTTCCCTGAGAGGGGGCACGAGGGTCTATTCGTATGAATTACCGCTTTGCGATGACTTCGCACTCCACCAGCGCACCCTTGGGCAGGGCGGAGACCTCCACGCAGGAGCGGGCGGGGGGATTTTCGGGGAAGTACTCGGCGTAGATGCCGTTCAGAGTGCCGAACTGGCTCAGGTCGGTCATGAACACGGTGGTCTTGACCACGTTGGCAAAGTCCAGACCGGCGGCGTTCAGCACGGCCTGAATGTTGGCAAACATCTGCCGGGCCTGGGCCTCAATGCCGCCCTCGACAATGAGGCCGGTGGCGGGCACCAGAGGAATCTGGCCGGAGCAGAAGACGAACTCGCCGCAATCCATGGCCTGAGAGTAGGGCCCCACAGCGGCAGGCGCCTTTTCAGTGTGAATAACAGTTGACATAATGTTTACCTCCTATGAAAATGAATTTTTGAATATCCGCGTAGGGGCGACCCTTACGGTCGCCCGAAGTGCGCACCGTCGTGCGACCGCAAGGGTCGCCCCTACGGAATTGCCTGGTCGTGCTTCCTATTAAGAATTGCTTCTGTTGTGCTTCCACTCCAGATACTCGTCGTAGGTGCACATCCGGTCGAGAATGGTGCCGTCGGGCTGGAATTCGATGATCCGATTGGCCACGGACTGGAGCATTTCGTGGTCGTGGCTGGCCAATAAAATGTTGCCGGGGAAGGCGATAAGGCCCTTGTTGACGGCCTGGATGGACTCCATGTCCAGATGGTTGGTGGGCTGGTCCATGAGGACCACGTTAGCCCCGGAGAGCATCATCCGGGACAGCATACACCGAACTTTTTCGCCGCCGGACAATACGTTGACCGGCTTGAACACCTCTTCGCCGGAGAACAGCATCCGTCCCAGGAAGCCTCTGAGATACACGTCGTCCTTCTTCACGGAAAAGTCCCGGATCCAGTCCACCAGGGACTCGGTGTGGCCCTCGAAATACTCGGTGTTGTCCTTGGGCAGGTAACTCTGGCTGGTGGTCTGGCCCCATTTAACCGTGCCCTCGTCCGGCTCCAGCTCGCCCATGAGAATCTTGAACATGGTGGTCTGGGCCAGCTCGTTTTCCCCGACGAAGGCGATCTTGTCTCCCTTTTTCAGGTTGAAGGTGACCTTGTTCAAAAGCTTCACACCGTCCACGGTCTTGGACACGTCGGTGACAAACAGAATGTCCTTGCCCACTTCCCGGTCGGGGGTGAAGCCCACGAAGGGATAGCGGCGGGAGGAGGCGGGCATTTCCTCGATGGTCAGCTTGTCCAGCAGCTTCCGGCGGGAGGTGGCCTGCTTGCTCTTGGCCTTGTTGGCGGCAAACCGGGCGATGAAGGTCTGCAATTCCTCAATCTTCTCGGCGTTGCGCTTATTCTTATTTTTGATGAGGCTCTGGATGAGCTGGCTGGACTCGTACCAGAAGTCGTAGTTGCCCACATACATCTTGATCTTACCATAGTCGATGTCCACAATGTGGGTACAGACCGTGTTCAGGAAGTGCCGGTCGTGACTGAC
>CAMEIU010000194.1 GCA_945918815.1 uncultured Clostridia bacterium | reverse complement strand
GCCCTGTTCGGCGTGTAACAGGAGGGATTGCTATGCCCATTCCTGTCTATGGCTTTACGGGCTTCCTGGAGGCCGGAAAGACGAAATTCATCCAGGAGACCCTGGAGGACCCCCGCTTCAACGCCGGGGAGCGTACCCTGCTTCTGGTCTGCGAGGAAGGGGAGGAGGAGTACGACAGCACCACCTATCCCCACAAGTGCGTCTACCAGGAAATCGTCGAGGATCTGGATGCCCTGACCACCGAGGACCTGGCAGCCATGGTGAAAAAGTACCACGCCCAGCGGGTGGTGGTGGAGCTCAACGGCATGCGTATGGCCGGGGACTTCTACAACAAGATGCCTCAGGACTGGCAGATCGCCCAGGAGGTCATGTTCGCCGACTCCAATACGATTCTCTCTTACAACGCCAACATGCGCCAGCTGGTGGTGGATAAGCTGTCCGGCGCGGAGATGGTGGTGTTCAACCGGGTGCCCCTGGGGGCGGATATCATGCCCTATCACAAGCTGGCCCGGGCTGTCAACCGGAGAATCGACATTGTCTACGACTATGTGGACGGCAGCACCCAGTTCGACGAGATCGAGGACCCGCTACCCTTCGACATCAGCGCCTCTACCATTGAGATCCAGGATGAGGACTACGCCCTGTTCTACCGGGATATCACCGAGGAGCCCAAGAAGTATGATAAGAAGACCGTCCGCTTCAAAGGCCAGGTGGCCAAGCTCCGGCGGGAAAAGGAGGGCATGTTCGCCCCGGGACGGTTTGTCATGACCTGCTGCGAGGCGGATATCACCTTCATGGGCATCCCGTGCAAATGGGCCGCCAGCAACAGCCTGAAGCCGAGAAGCTGGGTCACGGTCACGGCCCGGGTGTCGGTCCAGTACCACAACCACCACCGAGGCGTCGGCCCCATCCTGACCGCCACGGAGGTCGTTCCCGCCGAACCTGCTGCCGTGGAGGTCGCAACATTTTAAATGCATATCAGACCGCGCGCCATGGAACCGACCATGGCGCGCGTTTTTTATCAATGGACAATGAAGGTGCCGTGGGGCGGCGGATTTGAATTCTGATACCGGACCTTCGTGCCCCCTTTGAGGGGGCTGGCATGGCGAAGCCGTGACTGGGGGGTGTATCGAAAAGCAACTTTACCGAACAGTGATCCAATTACAAACTTGCTACAGGTACGCACGACCCGTTCCTCGTGTTCTCTGATCGGGGACACGAGGGCGTTTACCCGGTCGGCATTGCCGCACAAAAGATTTACAGTTATTTACAGATTGCACGATTTATTCAAAATTTCTCTTGACAAATCTGGACATTTTGAATAATATGGTATAAGGGGGAGAAGTTGAAACTCTTTTTTGAAGAAAGGTGATTTTATGCAGTTTTTGTTGGTCCTTGTCATTTTTGCGGCCGGTCTGGCTCTGGCGTTCGCGGCGTTCAATTTTTTGGGTGTCAAAAAAATGCCGGAGGGCAGCGGTCCAATGCAGGAGATTGCTTCTGCCATCCGAGAGGGCGCGGGCGCGTTCATCGATTATGAATACAAGGTCCTGTATCTGGTCATCGCCATTCTGGCTGTGGTGCTGGCCCTGGTCACCACTTGGCATGCGGCGGTTGCGCTGCTGATCGGCTCCCTCATGTCCGGCTGCGCCGGATGGATCGGCATGAAAATCGCCACCTATGCCAACGTCCGGGTGTCCAACCAGGCCAGAGAGACCCGTGATATCGGAAAGACCGTCAAGGTCGCTTTCCGCGGCGGCTCCGTCATGGGCGTGTGCGTCGGCGGTTTCGCCTTGCTGGGCCTGTTCCTGGTGTACATGATTTTCGGCCTGGGCCTGGGCCAGATGCGGGTGACAGAGTCAAGTTATGTCAATCTTCTGGGCCTCCGGTTTATCCCGTTCCCCATGACTCTGTCCGGCTACGCCCTGGGCTGCTCCGTGGTCGCCATGTTCAACCGTGTCGGCGGCGGCATCTACACCAAGGCCGCCGATATGGGCGCGGACCTGGTGGGCAAGACCGAGGCCCACATTCCCGAGGACGATCCCCGGAACCCGGCAACCATCGCCGATAACGTGGGCGACAATGTGGGCGACGTGGCGGGCCTTGGCTCCGATCTGCTGGAGAGCTTCGTCGGCGCCATCTCCTCCGGCATCATCCTGGCCTACCATATGTTTCTCCAGTCCCGCGCCCTGGGCACGGGTATGACCCAGTCTATGCTGGAGAAGTGTATTCTCTTCCCCTTGGTTCTGGTATCTGTGGGCCTGCTGGCCTGCTGCATCGGCATCGGTGTGTTGCTGTTTAAAAAGAATATGTCCCAGGATCCCCACAAGGACCTGAACGGCGCGACCTATGTGGCCGCGGGTCTCACCATTGTGCTGGGCTTTTTCGCCTCCTGGCTCCTGTTCCGGGGCGAGGATACGGCCGTTCTGAACGCCGCCCTGGGCTTCTCCGCGGGCAGCGTCTCTCCCTGGATTGCCGCCGCCGTGGGTGTGCTGGCCGGCGTCATCATCGGCATGTTCGCGGAGCTCTACACCTCCGCCGATTATAAGCCCACCCAGAGGCTGGCCCAGGCCGCCAAGGAGGGCTCGGCTTTGACCATCACCCAGGGTCTGGCCCTGGGCATGAAGAGCTGCATGGCCCCCTGCATCATCCTGGCGGCATCCATCATGGTCAGCTATCAGGTGGCCGGCATGTACGGCGTCTCCATGGCCGCCGTAGGCATGCTGTCCTTCGTGGCTGCCACGGTCGCTGTGGACACCTACGGCCCCATCTCTGACAACGCCGGCGGCATCGCCGAAATGAGCGGCCAGGACTCGGAGGTCCGCCGGATCACCGACACCCTGGACTCCGTGGGCAACACCACCGCCGCCATCGGCAAGGGCTTCGCCATCGGCTCCGGCGCACTGGCGGCCCTGGCGTTGATGATCTCCTACCTCTATTCCTTCAATGAAGCGGGCACGGATCTGATTCTCAACATGATGTCTCCCATGACCCTGGCCGGCGCCATTGCCGGCGCGGCCCTGCCGTTCCTGTTCTCCGGTATGCTGATCGAAGCCGTGGCCAAGGCGGCCCGGAAGATGGTGGACGAGGTGCGCCGCCAGTTCCAGGCATATCCCGGCATCCTGGACGGCAGCCAGAAGCCGGACTATAAGACCTGCATCGGCATTTCCACCAAGGGCGCCATCGGCGAGATGAAGGTGCCGTCCCTGCTGGCTATTGTGGTGCCTGTGGGCTGCGGCTTCCTGTTTGGGCCGGGCTTCGTGGGCGGTCTGATCAT
>CAMEIU010000193.1 GCA_945918815.1 uncultured Clostridia bacterium | reverse complement strand
CATTTGAATTTTATCTGAAAACAGAGGTGGTCTTCGGCGCGGGCAGCGAGGCCCGGACGGCCGAATTGGTAAAAAAACATGGCGGACACCGGTGTCTGGTGGTCTACGGCGGCGGCAGCTGCGTGCGCAGCGGTCTTCTGGACCGGATCTGCGGCCTGCTCCGGGACGCCGGGATCCCCCATGAGACCTTCGGCGGCGTCCAGCCCAATCCGAGACTGGCCCACGCCCGGGACGGCGTGGCCAAGGCCATCGCCATGGACGCGGATCTGATTTTGGCCGTGGGCGGCGGCAGCGTCATCGACACCGCCAAGGGCATTGCCCACGGCGCAGCCAATCCCGGCACCGACATCTGGGACTTCTGGCTGGGCAAAGCGAAGCTGACAAAGAGCCTGCCCGTGGGCGTGGTGCTGACCATTCCCGCCGCCGGCAGCGAGACCAGTGACTCCGCCGTGCTGACCGATAAGGAGACGGAGCTGAAGCGGGGCCTGTCCTCCGACTGGAACCGGCCCGCCTTCGCGGTCATGGATCCCTGCCTGGCGGCCACATTGCCCAAATACCAGGTGGCCTGCGGCGTGACCGACATTCTCATGCACACCCTGGACCGGTACTTCAACCCGGTGCCGGACAACGAGACCTCCGACGCCTTGGCGGAAGCCCTTCTTCGGGTGGTCCTGGACAACGGCCGCAAGGTCTTTGAAAATCCCGGCGACGTCCACGCCATGAGCGAGATCATGTGGTGCGGCAGCCTGTCCCACAACGGCCTGACGGGCCTGGGCGGGAAGAAAGACTTCGCCGTCCACCAGCTGGGCCATCCCCTCAGCGCGGCCTATGACGTGGCCCACGGGGCCAGCCTGGCCGCCGTGTGGCGCAGCTGGGCCGAGGCCGTGGCCGCCGAGGACGGCTACGCCCGCTTCGCCCGGTTCGCCCGGAACGTGTGGGATGTGACGGAGGAAAACGACGAGGCTGCGGCCAAAGCCGGCATCGAAAAGCAGACCGCCTACTTCCACGCCCTGGGCATGCCCACCAATCTGACGGAGCTGGACTTTGATCCCCTGGACGAAAATGCCCTGCACCGTCTGACGGAGCTCTGCACCTACGGCTACACCCGCACCATCGGAACCTTCCGGGTGCTGGACAAGGACGCAATTTACCGGATCTATGCCGCCGCCAACGGCACGCCGGTGTAATCAAGACAGAGGAGGAGACACTATGGTGAATGTTGCAATTCTGGGCTTCGGCACCGTCGGCAGCGGCGTAGCGGAGGTTCTGACCAAAAACAGCCAGGTCATTGCAAAAAAGACTGGACACCCGCGACTTCCCCGGCAATCCTTTTGAAGACAAGATCACCCACGACTTCGCCGTCATTGAGCAGGACCCGGAGGTCCAAGTGGTGGTGGAGTGCATCGGCGGCGCGACCATCGCATTGGACTTTGTCCGGCGGTGCCTGCTGGCCGGGAAGCACGTGGCCACCTCCAACAAGGAGATGGTCGCCACCCACGGCTATGAACTCATGTCCATTGCCCGGGAGAAGAACGTGAACTTCCTGTTTGAGGCCTCCGTGGGCGGCGGTATTCCCATTCTGCGGCCCCTGTACTTCGACCTGGCCGGAAACGAGGTCCAGGAGGTCTGCGGCATTCTCAATGGCACCACCAACTACATTCTCACCAAGATGATTCTCGAAGGCGCGGCCTTTGACGACGTGCTGAAGGACGCCCAGGCCAAGGGCTACGCCGAGCGGAACCCCGCCGCCGACGTGGAGGGCATCGACGCCTGCCGGAAGGTGTGCATCCTCTCCGCATTGGCCTTCGGCTTCCATGTGTATCCCAACCAGGTGTTCACCGAGGGCATCACCTCTATCTCCGAGGCCGACGTGGCCGTGGCCAACGCCGGAAACATGAAGCTGAAGCTTCTGGGCCGCACCCTGCGGACGCCGGAGGGCAAGGTCTGCGCTTTCGTGGCCCCCCACTTCGTACCCAAGACCAGCCAGCTGGCCAACGTGGAGGACGTGTTCAACGCCCTTCTGGTCCGCGGCAACGCCATCGGCGAGGCCATGTTCTACGGTCCCGGCGCGGGCAAGCTGCCCACGGCCAGCGCCGTGGTGGGCGACGTCATCGACGCCGTGTGGCACCTGGATCAGCGCCGTCCCCTGAACTGGGCCGATTCCAAGCCCGAGGAAACCGCCGACGCCAGAGATCTGGTCCTGCCCTATGTGGTGCGCACCGGCGCGTCCCAGGCAGAGGTGGAAGCCGCCTTCGGTCCCGCGGAGCCCATGGGCCCTGACGGATATCTGCTGAAGCCCACCAGCCGCCGGGCCATCGAGGCCAGCGGTCTGAGCCTGCGGGCCGTGCGTCCCGTATTTGAATAAGCCAAGAATCCAAGGAGGAACCAATATGGCATTGATTGTGCAAAAGTTCGGCGGCAGCTCCGTGGCCGACGCCGCAAAAATTCAGAACGTCTCCAACATCATCACCAGGACCTATGACGCCGGCAACGACGTGGTCGTGGTTCTGTCCGCCCAGGGCGACACCACCGACGACCTGATCGAAAAGGCCAATGAGATCAACCCCAACGGCTCCAAGCGGGAAATGGACGTGCTTTTGTCCACCGGTGAGCAGATCTCCATCGCCTTGTGCGCCATGTGCATTGAAAAGATGGGCTACCCCGTCATCAGCCTGACCGGCTGGCAGGTGGGTATGGAGACCAGCTCCAGCTACTCCTCCGCCCGCATCCGCAAGGTGGAGGGCAGCCGTATCCGCAAGGAGCTGGACAAGCACCGCATCGTGCTGGTGGCGGGCTTCCAGGGCATCAACAAGTACGGCGACATCACCACCCTGGGCCGCGGCGGCTCCGACACCACGGCCGTGGCCCTGGCCGTGGCCCTGAAGGCCGACCTGTGCCAGATCTACACCGACGTGGACGGCGTCTACACCGCCGATCCCCGCATCGTGCCCACCGCCCGGAAGCTGGACGAGATCACCTACGACGAGATGCTGGAGCTGGCGTCTCTGGGCGCGCAGGTTCTGCACAACCGCTCCGTGGAGCTGGCGAAGCACTATCAAATCGAGCTGGAAGTTCTCTCAAGTTTCTCCGGCAACCCCGGAACCATTGTCAAGGAGGTCGTTAACATGGAAAAAACATATATCAGCGGTGTCGCGCAGGATAAAAAGATCGCAAGAGTGGCCCTGGTGGGTTTGGAAGACGTGCCCGGCATCGCCTATAAGCTGTTCAGCCTGCTGGCTAAAGAGAAAATCAACGTGGACATCATTCTCCAATCCATCGG
>CAMEIU010000192.1 GCA_945918815.1 uncultured Clostridia bacterium | reverse complement strand
ATTCACCTTCCCGCGCCCTACATTGGCGATACATCACATCGTCAAATCCCAATTTGACGGTCTGCCGGCGCATCTCGTCCCATTGGCAGGGTGACCGTAAACAGGACGCTGTCTGCTTCGCTTGCGGCCCGGATGGTTCCGCCATGGAGTTCTACGATCTCCTTGGCGATGGCCAGGCCCAGGCCGGAGCCGCCGGAGGTGGTGCTGCGGGCGGCGTCCAGCCTGTAGAATTGCTCAAAAATCCGGTCCAGCTTTTCCGGCGGAATGGTCCTGCCGTGGTTTTGGACCCGCACCTCCGCGGCGTCCGCCCGGAGTTCCAGAGAAACCGCAATGGCTGTGCCGCTGTAGCCATAGTGGACGGCGTTTCGGAACAGATTGTCGAATACCCGCTGCAGCTTGTCCGGGTCGCAGGAGAGCTTGACCGCCGGGCTCAGATGGAGGTCCCAGGTCATGTCCTTCTCCGCCAGGACCGGCAGAAATTCATAGGTGATCTGCTCCAGCATCCGCGTCAGCTCCACCTGCGCCAGATTCAGCTCCAGATGGGTCAAATTGAACCGGGTGATGTCAAAGAACTCATTGATCAGGTCTTCCAGCCTTTTGGCCTTGTCCAGGGCGACGCCGGTGTACCGGTCCCGCAGAGCCGGAGACAGATCGGGCTCCTCCTGGAGCAGGGTCAGATAGCCCAGGACGCTGGTCAGCGGCGTTTTCAGATCATGGGCCAGATAGACCACCAGATCGTTTTTCCGCTGCTCGGCCTCCCGGGCGGCATAGGCGGCGCGGAGAGACTGCTCCCGGACTAGGTTCAGCTCATTCTCCGTGTCCCGAAGAGCCTCCGGCAGCTGCACCGGCGTCTCCGGCGAGATCGCCAGCTGCTCCGCCGCCGCCACCACCGCGTCCAGGTACCGCAAGGGAACCGAGAAAAAATGCCGTGTGATGAAAAACAGCCCTGCCAACACCGCGATCAGAATCAGGGCAGGAGACAGATACTGGAGGGTTTTGAGAAACCAGTAGAGCTTGTCGTCCGCTTGCCAAACGTGCTGGGCGCAGAGCAGATAGGCCAGAAAATAGCCGCCGAAGAGCATCAGGAGATAGGCGAAGACGCTGAGCAGAAATTGCATGGAAAGCCGCTGGGAAATCCGGCTTTTCCGCCAGATATGTGTCTGCTTATTCAATGGTATACCCCATTCCCCACACGGTTTTGATGAATTTGGGCTTGCGGCTGGGCTCGTGCAGCTTCTCCCGCAGGCGGGCGATGTGGGCCATGACTGTGTTGTTGCTGTCCAGATACTTCTCGCCCCAGACCGCCTCAAACAGTTCTTCCGAGGAGATGACCCGGCCCCGGTTTTCACAGAGGTACCAGAGGATGTCGAATTCCCGCGGCGTCAGGCTCAGTTCCTTGTCGTAGAGCAGGCATTTCCGGCTGTCGCGGAAAACACGCAGGCCGGAAAAATCGAATTCCCGCTTTGACTCGGGGGGCTGGGCGCGGTTATACTGGGTGTAGCGGCGCAGCTGCGTCTTGACCCGGGCCACCAGCTCCAAGGGATGGAAGGGCTTGGTCACATAGTCGTCGGCCCCCATGGTCAGGCCTGTGATTTTGTCCAGGTCCTCTGTTTTGGCCGTCAGCATGATGATGGGGAACATATGGTCCTGGCGGATGCGGCGGCACAGCTCAAAGCCGCTGAGGTCCGGCAGCATCACGTCGAGAATCGCGAGGGTCAGCGGCGTCTGCGCCACGCGGGCCAGGGCCTCCCTGGCATTGCAAGCCGTATACGTCTCATAGCCCTCGTTTTTCAGGTACAGCTCCACCAGGTCCGCAATCTCCCGCTCGTCGTCCACAATCAAAATCTTCTCCGCCATATCCGCCCGCCTCTTCCGCGTTTTTTCGATTATAGCACGATCTTCTTCCTAGTTCTTGTTGGGTTTCTTTCCAATTCCTTATTTTTTTCTTAAATTTTTACGGTGCAGCAGAGCATTGACATTTCCGGCTTCTGATTGCAAAATACTGGTTGTTGATTTTGTAAATCATTTTGGGAGGACATTCCAAATCGCGAAAGCCGTATCCAAAGTATTTTGCCGGGCTTATCAATTCTGTTTCCGCATTGCGCTCCCGTTTCTGCCCTACCGGGAGCCGGAAATCTGCCGCAGCATTGAACAAATTCCGGAGATTTTGAAGGAAAAGCGCATTTCTTCCGTTCTGCTGGTCACGGATCCGGGGCTGCGAAAGGGGCTTTTGAAGGTTCTGCGGAAGATTCCGCTCCTGATCGCCATTCCCACCACTGGCGGGACCGGCGGCGAGACCACCGGCACCGCCGTCATCACCGACAGGGATACCCGCACCCTGGCTCTGGACGCCGCCCGGCTGGTCTTTGCAAACATCGAGGCCGCCTACCAGGACGGCTCCAACCGAGCGGCCCGGGAGGCCAATCCCCTCTACCCTGTGCCCATACTCATGGACGCCAGAGAATTGGAGCAATTCTACTACAATGCAGCCGATTGGAGGAACGAACATGCAGATTGAAGAACTGGTACAGCGGCAGCGGGCCTATTTTCAAAGCGGCGCGACCCTGCCGGTGTCCTTCCGAATGGAACAGCTTCGAACCCTGTACAACGCCGTGCAGAAATATGAGCCGGACCTGTGCCGGGCCCTGACGGAGGATTTGGGCAAGAGCGATTTTGAGGGCTTTATGTGCGAGGCAGGTCTGGTGCTGACGGAAATTCGCTACATGATTCGCCACGTCAAGGGCTTCGCCCGGGAAAAAACCGTCCCGATGCCCCTGGCCCAGTTCGCCTCCCGGAGCTACAAGAAGCCCTCGCCCTACGGAAACACCCTGATCATGAGCCCGTGGAACTACCCGGTGTTGCTGACCCTGGATCCCCTGGCAGACGCCATCGCCGCCGGAAACACCGCCATTGTGAAGCCCAGCGCCTACTCCCCCGCCGCCAGCGCGGTCCTGGCGAAGCTCATCGCAGAGTGCTTCCCGCCGGAGTATGTGGCCGTGGTCACCGGCGGCCGGAAGGAGAACGCCGCCCTGCTGGACCAGAAATTCGACTTCGTGTTCTTCACCGGCAGCCAGAACGTGGGCTGGGAGGTCCTGCGCCACACGGCAGAAACCCTGACCCCCGCCGTGCTGGAGCTGGGCGGCAAGAGCCCCTGCATTGTGGACAGCACGGCCAAGCTGGACCTGGCCGCCCGGCGGATCGTCTTCGGAAAATACCTCAACTGCGGCCAGACCTGCGTGGCCCCGGACTATATTCTCTGCCAGCAAAGGGTCCTGGAGCCCTTTGTCCAGGCCCTCTGCAAGGAGATCCGGCGGCAGTTTGGGAAG
>CAMEIU010000191.1 GCA_945918815.1 uncultured Clostridia bacterium | reverse complement strand
GCTGGACCGCCCTGCCGTCCATTTTCACTTGGTTGCTTAACTTATTGACATTGGTCCGCAGACTGGCGTGGCAATCCGTTCCTCCTGCACAGACCGATTTTACGGAAGTACTCAGAAACTTGCACCCTTTGGGATACGGATTGCCACGTCGCTTCGCTCCTCGCAATGACAGTGCGGGGCGGAACCCTGTCATAAAAATCCGTGTGCTTACTAAAACCGATAGTCAAAATCCCAATTTGCCAGTCTCCTGTCCATCTCATCATAAAGGATTTCTTCCCTCAGGTCAAGAAAAAAGACCCCGGGGGACTGGCCTCCGGGGGTGGAAAAAGATATGGGAACTGGATGTGAAACAGGCTCGTCATTGGTGAAGCTGTAGCTACATTCTAGCAAGTCCGGGGCGCAAAGGCTGTCGAACGGCGGGAAGACCTTGAAAAAAGTTTCCGCCGCGGGTACAATGAAGGGACATTGAAGCAAAGGACGATTCCCATGGAGTATTTTGCCGGAACTTATGATATCGCCGTCATCGGCGCGGGCCACGCCGGGATTGAAGCGGCCCTGGCCGCCGCCCGCATGGGCCTCCATACGGTGATTTTTACCATTAACCTGGACGCCGTGGGCAACATGCCCTGTAATCCGGCCATCGGCGGCACGGGCAAGGGCCACCTGGTCCGGGAGCTGGACGCTTTGGGCGGCGAGATGGCCAAGGCCGCCGACCGCTGCTGCATCCAGTACCGGATGCTCAACCGGGGCAAGGGACCCGCGGTCCATTCCCTCCGGGCCCAGGCGGACCGGCGGAAATACCAGGAGGATATGAAGCACACCCTGGAACGGCAGGAAAATCTGGATTTGAAGCAGGCCATGGTCACTGCCATCCGATTGGAGGACGGCCATGTGGCCGAAGTGGTCACGCGGCCGGGGGCGGTCTACCGGGTGAAGGCCGTGGTCGTCGCCTCCGGCACCTATTTGAACGCCCGGGTCATCACCGGCGACTGCGCCTATGAATCCGGCCCCGACGGCATGCACGCGGGCCTCTATCTCACGGAGTGTCTGAAAGCCATGGGCCTCCGCATGCGCCGCTTCAAGACCGGCACGCCGCCCCGGGTCAACGCCCGCAGCGTGGATTTCTCCAAAATGGAGCTGCAAACAGGGGATGAAGACCCGTCCCCGTTCTCCTTCCAGACCGAGACGCCGCCGGAGAACCGGGCCGTGTGCTACCTGACCTACACCAACGAGCGGACCCACGATATCATCCGCCGGAACTTTGACCGGAGCCCCCTGTTCAACGGCATGATCGAGAGCGTCGGGCCCCGGTACTGCCCCTCCATCGAGACGAAGATCGACCGCTTCCCCGACAAGCCCCGGCACCAGCTCTTTGTGGAGCCCTGCGGCCTGGGGACCGACGAGCTCTATCTTCAGGGCCTCAGCTCCTCCCTGCCGGAGGACGTGCAGCTGGAGCTGCTCCACACCATCGTGGGCCTCGAGCACGCGGAGATGATGCGCCCGGCCTACGCCATCGAGTACGACTGCGTGGACCCGACGGAGCTGCTGCCCACCCTGGAGTGCAAAAAGGTCCCGGGCCTTTACGGCGCGGGACAGTTCAACGGATCCTCCGGTTATGAGGAGGCGGCGGTCCAGGGCTTCGTGGCGGGGGTCAACGCGGCGTTGAAGCTGAAAGGGGAGCCGCCCATGATTCTCCAGCGGTCTGACTGCTACATCGGCACCCTCATCGACGATTTGGTGACCAAGGGCACCGAGGAGCCCTACCGGATCATGACCTCACGTTCCGAATACCGGCTGCTCCACCGGCAGGACAACGCCGACCAGCGGCTGAGCCACATCGGACACCGCATCGGCCTGATCTCCGACGCCCAGTATCAGGCGGTGCAGGAGAAATACGCCGCCGTGGCCCGGGAGATCCGGCGGCTGGAGGGCTGCGGCGTGGCCGAGAGCCAGGCCCTCAACGAGATGCTGACCGCCCATGAGACCGCCCCGGTCCAGGGCTCCGCCCGCATGGCGGATCTGCTCCGGCGGCCCCAGATCACCTACGACCTGCTGGCGCCCTTTGACGAAGGCCGCCCGGATCTGCCCAAGGCCGTGACGGAGCAGGTGGAGATTCAATTAAAATACGCCGGGTACATCGCCCGGCAGGAAAAGCAGGTGGCGGAGTTCCAGAAGGCTGAGCGGCGGGCCCTGCCGCCGGATGTGGATTATATGTCCATCTCCGGCCTCCGGGTGGAGGCCCGGGAGAAGCTCCAGGCCATCCGGCCCCTGTCCGTGGGCCAGGCCAGCCGCATCTCCGGCGTCAGCCCCGCCGACGTGGCGGTGCTGCTGATCTGGCTGGAACAGAACGGGAAAAAATAGAGGTGGTTTCCGAAAAAAACTCTTGACCTTATACCGAGTGAAAGCCTTATACTGGGCGCAACGAGAGAAGAGAGGTGACCGTGATGCGAATTCAGCAGGTGGAGCGGCAGACAGGCCTCAGTGCCCAGAGCATCCGCTTTTATGAGCGGGAGGGATTGATTTCGCCCCAGCGCATGCCGGAAAACCGCTACCGGGACTATTCGCCGGAGGACGTGCGGCGGCTGGAGGGCATCGTCTTCTGCCGGAAGCTGGGCGTCCCGGTCAGCGCTATCCGCAGGCTGTTGGCCGGGGAGACCACTCTGCAGCAGTGTGTGGAGGACGCGCTGCTGGACGCCCGGGCTGCGGAAGCCGAGGCGGCCGGGCGGGCGGAGCTGTGCCAGACGGTCCTGCGCCAGCTGGAAGTCCAGCCGGATCTGACGGCGGAGGAATGCGCCGGAATCATCAAAACGCCCTCCCAGGCCCGGCGGCTCTATGAACAGGTTCTCCTGCCAGAGGAACGCCGTCCCCGCCGCTGGACCGTGGGCCGGATTCTCCTGGTGGGAGGCCCGGTCCTTCTCGTAGGAATCTGCCTGCTGCTGGGCCTGGCCTTCCGGCAGACCTTGCAATTCAACGCTGTGCGCCGGGACATCCTCCGCCATATGGCGGACAGCATCGTGGTGACCTATGCCGGGGAAGGACACACCTCTGTCAGCTACGAAAAGCGGAGCGACGAGAAATTCAACTGCCTGACGAATCTTCTGCTGGATACCTCGCCGGACCTGGCCCACAAGATCACCGCGCCGGAGCAAGTCCTGACCATCACCCTCCGCCAGCCCGACGGGAGCGCCCCGGATCTTCTGCTCCGCCGGCAGGACAACCTGATCGACCTGGTCTGGCAGTATGAAGGGAAAACCTACATCCGCTGCTTCTACAGCGAAACCCTGCAGGAGAGCTTCCAACAGCTCTGGGACATGACAGGCAGCTGAGCGGGGATGTGAGATAGACAGGAAAATTGGGATTTGTTGATGTACAGCTTTTTGTAGGGCACGGCCACTGGACGT
>CAMEIU010000190.1 GCA_945918815.1 uncultured Clostridia bacterium | reverse complement strand
CGAACTCAATCGCTTTTTTCTATACCCTTGGTCTCACATCAATTGTAACGCTACAAAGAAAATCTCCCATTTTCTAACTTTTTGTTGTATTCTTTTTCAACCTGTGCTATATTATTTATTTGTTGAGAAATTCCGAAAGATTGGAAAGGGGCACCTTTTATGGCGCAGGATAAGATCAGAAATATTGCAATTATCGCCCACGTCGATCACGGCAAGACAACTCTGGTGGACGAGATGCTGAAGCAGGGCGGCGTGTACCGCGAGAATCAGGCCGTGGTGGACCGGGTGATGGACTCCGGCGATCTGGAGCGGGAGCGGGGCATCACCATTCTGGCCAAGAATACCGCCGTGCATTATAAAGATTACAAGATCAACATTGTGGACACCCCGGGTCACGCCGACTTCTCCGGCGAGGTGGAGCGCATCCTGAAAATGGTGGACGGCGTACTGCTGCTGGTGGACGCCGCCGAAGGCCCCATGCCCCAGACCCGGTTCGTCCTGCAAAAGGCCCTGGAGCTGGGCCACAAGGTCATTGTGGTGGTCAACAAGATCGACCGGCCCGACGCCCGGGTGGACGAGGTTATCGACGAGGTTCTGGAGCTGCTCCTGGACCTGGACGCCACCCAGGAGCAATTCGACTCCCCCACCATCTTCTGCTCCGCCCGACGCGGCATCGCCTCCTACGGTCCCCACGAAGAGGGCAAGGACCTGACGCCGCTGTTTGAGACGATTATCAACTATATCGATCCCCCCACGGGCGACGAGGAAGGCCCCCTGCAGGTGCTGGTCAGCTCCATCGACTACAACGACTTCGTGGGCCGCATCGCCATCGGCCGCGTGGAGCGGGGCGTCATCCATCCCAACCAGGAGGTCATGGTCTGCGACTACCACGATCCCGACATCAAGGAAAAGGCCAAGGTCGTGGCCCTGTACGAATTCACGGGCCTGGGCCGCAGCGCCATCACCGAGGCCAAGGCCGGCGAGATCGTGGCCTTCTCCGGCATCAGCGACATCACCATCGGCCGCACCATCTGCGCGCCGGACACCGTGGAGCCGCTGCCCTTTGTGAAAATCTCCGAGCCCACCATGGAGATGACCTTCTCCGTCAATGACTCTCCCTTCGCCGGCAAGGAGGGCAAATACGTCACCTCCCGGAACCTGCGGGACCGGCTGGAGCGGGAGCTGCTGAAGGACGTTTCCCTGCGGGTGACCGAGCAGGGCATGGACGCCTTCAACGTGGCGGGCCGCGGCGAAATGCACCTGTCCATTCTCATCGAGACCATGCGCCGCGAGGGCTACGAGTTCCAGGTCTCCACGCCTCATGTGCTGAACAAGACCATCGACGGCAAGGTCTGCGAGCCCATCGAGCGGATGGTGGCCGACGTGCCCGAGGGCAGCGTGGGTTCGGTCATCGACAAGATCAGCCAGCGCAAGGGCGACCTGATCTCCATGACCCCCGTGGGCAGCCGGATGCGGCTGGAATTCCTGGTTCCCTCCCGGGGCCTCTTCGGCTACCGCAACGAATTTTTGACCGACACCCGCGGCGAGGGCATCATGGCCTCCGTTCTGGACGGCTACGCGCCGGTGAAGGGCGAAATCGAACGCCGTCTCACAGGCTCCCTGGTGGCCTTTGAGTCCGGCGAGGCCTGCGCCTACGGCCTGTTCAACGCCCAGGACCGCGGCGTCATGTTCATCGGCGCGGGCACCCCGGTCTATGCCGGTATGGTGGTGGGCCAGTGCAGCCGCAACGAGGACATGTCCGTCAACGTGTGCAAGAAGAAGCAGCTGACCAACATGCGGGCCGCCGGTTCCGACGAAGCCCTGCGCCTGACCAGCCCCCGGATCATGAGTCTGGAGCAGTGCCTGGAATACCTGGCCGACGACGAGCTGCTGGAGGTCACCCCCAAGAGCCTCCGCATCCGCAAGCGGATTCTGGACCACGCCGAGCGTATGAAACACGTCAAGGGCGGAAAATAAGTTCAATGGGCAATGAAGGTGTCCCTTCGGGACGATTGGAATTGCCCGTCTTCTGATGTCCGTAGGGGCGGCCCTTGCGGTCGCCCGTTCTGCATACCACCGGGCGGCCGCAAGGGCCGCCCCTACGGCTTTTTCACTCGTCCCCGAAGGGGGCAATTTCAAATAGGAGGTTTCCATGGAATACGGCAAGGTCTGTTTACGAAGAGGCGAAGAGCAGGACATTCTCGGCGGCGGATTCTGGATATTTGACAACGAAATCGACTGGTACGACGATATCTGCCCCGACGGCGGCGTCGTGGACGTGGTGGACAGCCGGATGAAATTCGTGGCCCGGGGCTACTTCAATTCCAAGTCCAAAATCACCGTCCGCATCCTGACCCGGGACCCGGCAGAGGATATTGACGTAGCCTTCTTCCTGCGGCGGATTGAAGCCGCCTGGGACTTCCGGAAAAGCCTGGGCTTTGACAATGCCTGCCGGGTGGTCTTCGGCGAGAGCGATGGCCTGCCGGGGCTGACCGTGGACAAGTTCGGGGACTGGCTCTCCTTCCAGATCACGTCCCTCGGCATGGAGACCTGGAAGGACGCCATTGTGCAGGCCCTGGTATCCGTATTTCAGCCAAAGGGCATCTATGAACGGGACGATGTGCCGGTCCGGGAAAAAGAAGGGTTAAAGCAGCAGACCGGCTGCGTCTACGGGGAGGTACCGGAGCTGGTGACCATCCGGGAGCACGACGCCTGGATGCTGGTGGACATTCCCCACGGCCAGAAGACCGGCCACTTCCTGGACCAGCAGGAGAATCGGGGCCGCATCCAGCCCTACTGCAAAGACAAAACCGTCCTGGACCTGTGCTGCCACACCGGCGGCTTCGCCATCCACGCGGCCCTCTACGGGGCCAAGTCTGTGGAGGCCGTGGACGTCTCCGAGGAAGCCCTGGAGATGGTCCGGCAAAACGCCGCCCGGAACGGTGTGACCGTGGAGATCACCTACGCCAATGTCTTTGACCTGGTGAAGGAATACAGCGAAGCCGGAAAGCAGTACGGCCTCGTGATCTGCGACCCGCCGGCCTTTGCCAAGAGCCGCAAGGCGTTGGACGCGGCCTACCGGGGCTACAAGGAGCTGAACCTCCGCTCCATGAAGCTGACGGCCCCCGGCGGCATCCTGGTCAGCTGCTCGTGCAGCCAATTCATGACGCCGGAGCTGTTCCTGAAAATGCTCAAGGAGGCCGCCATGGACTGCGGCCGTCAGGTGCGCTTACTGGAAACCCTGATCCAATCCCGCGACCACCCCGCCTGCCTCAACGCGGAACAGGCATTGTACCTCAAGGGGTATATTCTGCAAGTGCTGTAATCCGATTTTGATTTCCAATGCTTCTCCGGCAAAGTTGCAAATTGGGATTTGTCTATGAATTGACAATGGATAATTGACAATTGACAATGAACG
>CAMEIU010000189.1 GCA_945918815.1 uncultured Clostridia bacterium | reverse complement strand
AGAGACACGGACCGGGCCTTCTCGTCCACGATGTAGTCGCAGTCATACTGATCCTGGTTCTCCTTCTCGTCGGTGGTGGCGAAAACCTGCTTTTTCAGCCGGGAGACGAAGAAGTCCGCCATTTCATAGAGCTTTGTGGAGGCCTCGCCCTGACCGGAGATGATCAGCGGGGTCCGGGCCTCGTCGATCAGAATGGAGTCCACCTCGTCCACGATGACGAAGTTGTGGCCCCTCTGGACCATCTCCTGCTTGTAGATGGCCATGTTGTCTCTGAGGTAGTCGAAGCCCAATTCATTGTTGGTGCAGTAGGTGATGTCGGCAGCGTAGGCCTCCCGGCGTTGGTTGGCGGTCAGGCCGTGGACAATCAGGCCCACCTTGAGGCCCATGAAGCGGTAGACCTTGCCCATCCACTCCGAGTCGCGCTTGGCCAGATAGTCGTTGACCGTGACAATGTGGACGCCCTTGCCGGACAGGGCGTTCAGGTAGGCCGGCAGAATGGCCACCAGGGTCTTGCCTTCACCGGTCTTCATCTCGGCGATGCGGCCCTGGTGGAGGATGATGCCGCCGATGAGCTGGACCCGGTAGGGGCGCATACCCAGCACCCGGTCGGCGGCCTCCCGCACGGCGGCGAAGGCGTCCACCAGAATGTCGTCCAGGGTCTCGCCCTTGGCCAGCCGGTCCTTGAATTCCTGGGTCTTGGCCCGCAGCGCATCGTCGGATAATTTCCGGTACGTATCCTCCAGGGCCATGACCTGGTCCACCTGGCTGGAGAATTTCTTGATTTCCCGCTCCGAGCGGGTGCCGAACAGTTTGTTGAAGAGTCCCATTGTATATTTCGAACCTTTCCAAGGATTTTTTTCAAACTAAGCTATTGTATCACAGAATTCCGGTCAAAAAAAGGATAAACTGTGAACTTTGAATCAATAGAACAGCCGTTTTTCGATTTCTGCCCGCAGTTTGTTCTGCCGGGAGATCAAAGCGGCCACGGCGGAGAGGACCCAGCAGGGAATCAGAGCGTAGGGGGCCCAGCCGAAAGAGACGCGGCCGAAGCGGAACAGGTCGATAGCAAGCTCTGCGCTCATGACCAGCAGACCGGCAGCCAGCAGAATCAGGGCCGTGCGGACCAGAGGGTCCCTGCCCCAGGGACGGCGGAACAGGTAGACCAGCAGGAGCAGCAGGGCGGTGACGGCGGCGGTCAGGGGCAGGGCCAGAGGCCAGAACCAACGGCCCCCGGCCACGTGGCAGACGGCCCAGAGAAAGCAGGCGGTGGAGAGGCCGTCCAGGCCCAGAAACAGCAGCCAGTGATACCGCCGGGAAGCCATGGGAACCAGGACTCAGATCATGACCATGGCGACGGACCCCAGCACATAGGCGGACCAGGAGATCTGGCCGTCGGGCAGCAGATCGCACAGGAGCGTCACCAGAATGGGAATCAGCAGCACCAGCCCCAGCAGGGCGGCGGCAAACTGCCGGTCCACATGCTTCACAATGATTTCCATCTGCCGGGGATAGGGCCGGATGGAAGGCTCCTTCCAAGGCTTGGCGGGATTGACGACCTCCGTCTGGCACAGGGGACAGACCCGCTCTCCCTCCGCCAGCTCCACGCCGCAGTTGACACAATAGGACATAGGATGACTCCTTTATAAATAATGGACAATGAAGGTATCCGCTTCGCGGATGATTTCGTTTTTCGGACGCACCCTTGTGTCCCTTGCTGTACACGCCCTTCGGGTGTCTTAGGGGGGGCACGAGGGGTCGTGCTTAATTGTTGTTGCTCTCTACCTTCACCGGGATTCCCTGTTTCACCAGAAACCGGAAAAATTCTCTCGGCAGATCCGTTTCCCGGATGGTGCTGGTGAAGGTGAAGTGTAGGCTGCCTTGATAGCTCAGGGCGGCACAGATGACGCGGTTTTCCGACAAGGGGCCCAGCATCATGTCCATCCGGGTCACATACCGGGCCATCTCCGGCGGCAGGTCCACCTTTCCCAGGTTGCTCAAACAGGTGGAGGTGATCCGGTCGCCCACCTGGGAGAAGACCAGGCGCATGACGATGTTTTTCAGAAACAGCGGCGCCAGCCGCAGGGGCAGGAGCTGCTCCGACCGGACGTTTTCCGAGAATCGGGCCCGCAGATTTTTCTCCGTGGCCTCCAGACTCATCTGACAGTGGACGATCTGGGCGATCTCCTCAAAGGAGAACTGCCCCAGCCGCGGCTCGATGCCGGGATTGACGTAGAGGGCGAAATTCCGCAGGGTGCTGCTTGGGAAAATCTTTCGGAGATTCACCGGTACGCAGACCTTCACCGGCTTCAGCCGCCGGTTCCGCCGGACGGTCTGCCGCTGCATCTTGTCCATGCAAAAGATCAGAACGGCGGTCAGATATTCCGTCAATGTCACGCCCAGGGCCTTGGCCCGCTGGAGGACGGCCTCCACCGGCATCATGCCGGTGACGACGTGGATCACGTCCACCGGCTCGTCCGCGCCGCGGATGTGGTAGGCGGCCCGCTCTTTTCGGGGGAGGGTCTCCCGCCCGGCGTATTTGAGGAAGGAATCCTCCAGCTCCTCGGGCCGCGGCGGCTGGGAACAGTCGAGAATGGAGCCGTCCCGCGGAATTTCCGCGCCGTATTTCAGCCGGAGATATTCGGCTGTCAGGGTTTTCAGAAAGCACAGGCCGCCGGTGCCGTCGGTCAGCACATGGAAAAATTCGGCGGCGATGCGGGTGTCATAGTACCGCACCCGGAACATGAGGCGCTTGTTTTCCTTTAAATCCATGCGGACGCAGGGATTGGCCACATCCGGCTGCAGGTCCGGTCCTTCTCCGGTCTGCTCCAGATAGAACCAGAACGCGCCCCGCCGCAGGCGCACGGTGAAGCCGGGAAACCGGGGCAGCAGGGCGGCCAGAGCCTGCTCCAGCACCGCCGGGTCCACCGGTTCAGTCAGGTTGGCGGAGAAGCGGAACAGGGCGGTCCAGTTCCGCCGCATGGCCGCCGGATAGATTTTGGCCGCGTTGTCCAGCTTCAGCCAGCTGCGGCTTAAATTGTCATCCTTCATGCCAGTCCTCCTCCAGCAGGGCCCGGATCTCCGCCAGGGCCTCGTTGGCCTCCGGCACGCCGTAGAGCAGGTAGGCGTGCCACATGCCCTCCTGCACATGGAGGTGGCAGGGTACCCCGGCGTCCTCCAGACGGGAGGCCAGAAGCTGGGAATCGTCCAGCAGAATCTCTTCGCCGCCCACATAGATCCAGCAGGACGGCAGGCCCTTCAGATCGCCCAGCACCGGCGACACCAGGGGATCGTGGGTCCGGTCCGGCGCATAGGCCGCCGCGAACCCCTCCAGCTCTTCCCGGGTCAAACAGATGTCGGCCTTTTGATTGCGTACAAAGCTCTCGCCGCTGAGGGTCAGGTCCGTCCAGGGGGAGATGGGAATGATTCGGACCGGTAGCGGCAGGCCCAGCTCCTTTAATCGGAGGCACAGGGACACCAGCAGGCCG
>CAMEIU010000188.1 GCA_945918815.1 uncultured Clostridia bacterium | reverse complement strand
CGATGGAGGAACTGTTGCCGTTGGCCTCCTTGACGGCGGCGATGTTGGGATGCTCGGCCCGCTTGGCGTAGGTGGCGGGCTGGATGGCGCAGCCGGTGCGGGAGGGTACATTGTAGACGATCAGGGGCTTGGTGGAGGCGTCGGCAATGACGTTGAACATGGTCACCAGGCCGTTCTGGGTTGCTTTATTATAGTAGGGGGTCACCACCAGGCAGGCGTCGGCTCCGGCCTGGCAGGCGAACTTGGTCAGCTCCACGGCATAGGCCGTATCGTTGGAGCCGGTACCGGCAATGACCGGCACCCGTCCGGCGGTCCGGTCCACCACAAAGGCGATGGCGTCCTTGTGTTCCTTGTCGGTCAGGGTCGCGCCCTCGCCGGTGGTACCGCAGACCACCAACGCGTTGACGCCTTCCTCGATCTGCCAGTCCACAAAACGACCGAACTGCTCATAGTTGATGCCGTTCTCATCCAGCGGCGTAATCAGGGCCGTGGCCACGCCGCGGAAAATCGGTTGGTTCTTCATGGTATAATACTCCTTTGAAATAAATCTTTGCAAGAAAAAAGCAGCCGACGGCGGTCAGCTGCTTGAATGTTCATGCTCGAATCCGCGTGAAAATGCTCCGCTTCACCGGCACTGGTCAGTAGCTCTCCGCAATTGCGACAGTCAAAAAGATGTTCTCCCTTTGCCCAGAGCCGCCTTTCACCTCAGCGCCCTTCGGCGGTGATTCCTTTCCCGCACGGCCCAGGTCTGTGAAACCCTCCCGCCGTGCGTTACTCATTCACACCGCGCCTCTACTTCTCTCTACTCGATTACGGAGATAGTACCACGCTTTCAAAAACTTGTCAATCATTTTTGTCGAATTTGTCTGTTTTACTATTTTTAGCAGGATTTATCCGAATTTGACCATGAAAATTGTCAAGGAAACATTGTAAAACTGCCCCACCAAATTGGGATTTGTAGATGTACAGCTTTTTGTAGGGCACGGCCACTGGACGTGCCGTATGCAGGCAGCTGCATCCTGGAATCAACTGCCAAACGGCGCGTCGGGTCGCCGCGCCCTACATTGGCGATACATCACATCGTCAAATCCCAATTTCTCGATCACAGATAGACCAAGGGCGCGTTTTCAACGCGCCCTTGGTGCAATCTTATCGTTCCTCGCGGAAGTAGGGGCTGCCGAGGGAAGCAGGCGGTTGGTTTTCCCGCTTCTTTCGTAGGCTGACCAAAACCAGCACCAGGATGGTTGCCAGATAGGGCAGCATTTTGAACAGCTCCTGGGAGCTTCTGGTCAGGTTGAGCAGCTGCAAGGCGTCGTTGGGCAGATGCAGCGTTGCAATAAGCCAGGCACGGATCTGCGGCACATACAGGTACAGCCAGGTCAGGAAGCCGAACAGATACGCGCCCCAAATGGCGTTGAGGCTGCGCCACACGGCGAAGATGACCAGGGCCACAGCCAGCCAGCCCAGGGCCTCGATGGTGCCCTCACTGGCCCAGGTGCCTTTGATGTAGTCCATGGTGTAGTACAGGCCGCCCAGGCCGGAGATGCCCGCGCCGATGCAGGTCGCCAGGTATTTATACCGGGTGACGTTGATGCCGGCGGCGTCTGCGGTGGCCGGATTCTCGCCCACGGCCCGGAGGTTCAGGCCCATGCGGCTCTTGGTGAAGAAGAAGTGCATGAGAATCGCCAGCACAATGGCAAGATACACCATGAAGCCATGGTTCAGGAACACCTGTCCAAACCAGCCCAGCTTCGTGGCGAAGGGCAGGCTGGTCCGGTAAGCAGCGGAGGTGGTGGCCACGGAGATCTGGCCCACGCCGCCGGCCATGGTGCTGAGGCTGCCGCCGAAGAAGTTGGCCACGCCGCCGCCGAAGATGGTCAGCGTCAGGCCGGTGACGTTCTGGTTGGCCCGGAGGGTGATGGTCAGGAAGCTGTAGATCAGACCGCCCAAAGCCGCCGCCAGGAAGGCGCAGACAAAGCTGATGATCAGGCACATCGCCGGAATGGGGTTCGGCGTGGACAGCTCATAGGCGAAGGCGCTGGCCAGGCCCGCGATACCGCCCAGATACATGACGCCGGGAACGCCCAGGTTCAGGTTGCCGGACTTTTCCGTTAAAATCTCGCCCAGCGCGCCGTAGAGAATGACGGTGCCAAAGACGATGGCAGAGATAAACAGGTTGATCATTTGCTGCCGGCCTCCTTCCGCTTGCGGATAATCACGCGGTAGTTGATGAAGAATTCGCTGGCAATGATGCAGAACAGGATGATGCCGGTGATGACGTTGGAGGCGAAGTCGTTGAGCTTGAACTGCGACGCGATTTCGATGGCGCCCTTCTGCAGGAACACCAGCAGGAAGGAGATCAGCAGCATCACGAAGGTGTTGAACTTGGCGAGCCAGGCCACGATGATGGCCGTGAAGCCGCGGCCACCGGCGGTGGAGGTGGAGATCGTATGGCTGGCGCCGGACACGGCGATGAAGCCGGCCAGACCGCAGATGGCGCCGGAGATGGCCATGGTGCGGATGAAGACCTTGGCGGGCTTGATGCCGGCATAGCGGGCGGTGCGCTCGCTCTCACCCAGGACGGCAATCTCATAGCCCTGCTTGGAAAACTTCAAATAGAGGTACATGCCGATGGTCAGGGCCATAACGATAATCACGTTGAGGGCATAGGTCTGTCCGAAGACCTCCGGGAACCAGCCGGCCTTGGTCTGCGGATTGATCTGGCCCACGGTGTTGGAGCCGAAGGGATTTTCCCACAAAGCCACGCAGTAAGAGGTGATCTGAATGGCCACGTAGTTCATCATCAGGGTGAACAGGGTCTCGTTGGTGCCCCAACGGGCCTTGAAAATGGCGGGGATGACGCCCCAGACGGCGCCGGCCACGATGCTGGCCAGAGCCATGACCAGGAGCATCACCGGCGTGGACATGGAGCCGGACTGGCCCAGATAAATCATCAGGCCCGCCGTCGCCACGCCGCCGACCAGAATCTGGCCTTCCGCGCCCACGTTCCAGAACTTCATCTTGAAGGCAGGCGCCAGGCCGACGCCGATGCACAGAAGCATCATGGTGTCGCGGACCGTGATCCAGACGCGGCGCTTGGTGCCCAGGGCGCCCTCAAACATGGCCACATAGACCTTGATCGGGTTGAGCTTGGTCACCGCGTAGATAAACAGGCCGCTGAGCAGCAGAGCGATCAGGACGGAAATCAGCCGGATCAGCCAGTTCTTCCAGGTGGGAATCCCATCCCGCTTGGCAATTCGGATCAACGGCTCATGGTGCACATTGGGAGAACTCATTCGTGCGCCTCCTCCTTTCTCAAGTTGGTCATGAGAAGGCCAACCTCTTCCTTGGTGGTGGTACGGGCGTCCACAATGCCGTTGACCTTGCCGCCGCACAGGACCAGAATCCGGTCGCACAGCTCCAGCAGCACGTCCAGGTCCTCACCGACGTAGACCACGGCGACGCCCTGCATCTTCTGCTCCGTCAATAGATTGTAGATAGTGTAAGAGGTGTTGATGTCCAGGCCGCGGACGGCGTAAGCCGTCATCAGGACCTTGGGTGACAGGGCGATCTCACGGCCCACCAGGACCTTCTGCACGTTGCCGCCGGACAGCCGCCGCACCGGTGTGGA
>CAMEIU010000187.1 GCA_945918815.1 uncultured Clostridia bacterium | reverse complement strand
GGATGGACATGGCCCGGCGGTAGAGGGTGCGGTTGTTGATGCCCCAGCCCTTCATGCGCTCCACGGTATAGCCCAGCTGCTTCAATTTCGCCTGCTCCTGCTCGTACTGCTTCAATTGCAGCTCGTAGCGGGCCTGCTTTTCCTCCACATAGTAGGAGTAGTTGCCGCTGTAGAACTCCGCCTTGCCGCCCCGCAGCTCCACGATCCGCTGGACCACCCGGTCGAGGAAATACCGGTCGTGGGAGATGGTCAGGACGGTGCCCTTGAATTTTAAGATGTATTCCTCCAGCCACTCCACGCTCTTCATGTCCAGGTGGTTGGTGGGCTCGTCCAGCAGGAGAATGTCGGTCTTTTCCAGCAGGAGGCGGGCCAGATTCACCCGGGTCTTCTCGCCGCCGGAGAGCATGGAGAACAACTGCTCCCGCATGGATTTCGGTACGCCCAGGCCGTTGCAGATCTTCTCCAGCTCCACGTCCATGTCGTAGCCCCCGCCCACGGTGAAGCGGTTCATGAGCTGGTCGTACTGCTGCAACAGGGTCTGGGGCGCGGAGGCGGTCATCTGATGTTCCAGGGTCTCCAGCTGCTTGCGAAGCTTTTCCAGCTCCGCGAAGGCCGTGCGCAGGACCTGCTCCACGGTGTAGTCCGCCGGGTAGTTGGGAATCTGGGAGATGAGGCCCACCTTCTTCCCCGGGGCGAAGACGATCTCGCCGGAATCGTAGCCGATCTCCCCGGTGAGAATCTTGAACAGGGTGGTCTTCCCGGCCCCGTTGCGGCCCATGATGCCCACCCGTTCCCCGGCCTGGACCTCAAAGGAAAGGCCGTCCAATAAATTCTGGTCCACATCAAAGGCTTTGACCAGGTCTTTTACGATTAAATCGATCATAGTGTTTCCTCTATCTATGGCACCCTCGCGCCCCCTCTCAGGGGGCACAAAGGAGAGTCGCTTATTTCGGTGCAAATGCTTCTAAAAATTCTTCCCGGTCATATAAAATATTCAATGCTTCCAGCATGGCGTTAGCGCTCATGTGTTCGGGGAGATTTAATTGCTTCAAGAGCGCCAGCCGTCTCGCCTTGCTGTCGGGGCCGCCGGTGAGGCCCAGGTCATATAAATCCGTCTTGGTGATGGGCGTCCTGGACTCCGAAGGGGTCTCCCCTTCCAGGGTCGCGCCCGCCCGGCGCAGAGCCTCCAGTAGCACCTCCGGCTCCATGCCCTCCACGCCCAGCTTGCCCTCCTTGCCGGGGGCGGCCTTGCGGCGTTCCTTGCCGGGGATATCGGGGATGTAGGCGTGCTTCACCTTATCTTTGGGCAATGCGCCCTTCAAATAATTGCGGATTACGAAGCCCGCGCCGTCGGAGTCCGTCAGGATGATCAGGCCCCGGGTTTCCGTCACGGTGCGGAGAAACCCCAGCATGGCCTTGTCGCCCATGACGCCGAAGCCCTCCGTGGTGAACACCGGCGCGTCCACCAGCTGTTTCAGCTTGTTCTTGTCGTATTTGCCCTCCACCACCAGGGCCTCTTTCAGTTTAATCACGGCGCGCCTCCTGGGCCAGGGTCAGGAGCAGCAGCTCCAGGGTTCGCTGGCCGTCGGCGGCGGAACCGCGCTGCCCCCCTGCGGAAAAGCCCTTGAGCTGGCAGTCGGCCTCATAACACAGCTTCACGGCCGCCTGGCAGAACCGGTCCGTCACCCTTCGGGCGGTGGTCATGGTCTTTTGCAGCACATAGGGATGGGGGGCCCGGCCGGAAGCGGCCTTCAGCATCTCCCCCAAAGCTGCGTCGCCCTTTCCGGCGGCCATGCAGATTCTGGCATAGAGCAGCCGCCGCATCTGGCTTCCGATGGCCGCCAGCAGCAAAATCGGGTCCTGCTGCATCTGAATCAAGGTCCGCAGCTTCCGCAGGGCCGTCTCATAGTCGCCGTTCGCGATGGCGTCGGTGATGTCGAAGATCTCCGCGTCCAGAACAGGCGTCACCACGGAATCGATGTCCTGGCGGGTCACCTCCCGGCCGGAGGCGTACGCGGCGATCTTCTCGATCTCGGCCCCCAGGGCCGCCATGGTGCCGCCGGTGAGAAAGGTCAGATATTCGGAAAGCTGGTCGGAGATATCCTTCCCGGCGGCCAGGAAGTGCTTGCGGATCCAGCTGTTCAGCTCCCGGGGGCTCTGCCGGGCGAACTCCACGGTCACGCCCCGGTCCAGGGCCTCCTTGAGCTTCTTCCACCGGGCGTCATACTTGAAGGCCACGGTGCCGAAGACGAAGACCACGGTGCAGTAGTCCGGGATATCCGACAGGATGCCGGCCAGGGTCTCCCGGCTGCCTTCCGACAGGCGGCTCAGATCATAGTCGTCCACCTGGACCAGGGTGTGCTCCGCCATCATGGGCATGGCCTCCACCGCGTCGGCCAATGCCTGCAAATCCATGTTCTCCTGGGTGAAGCGGTGGTAGTTGAATTCCTCCGCCGGGCCGTCCAGGAGCTTTTTCCGCAGCATCTCCAGATAGTGGTCCCGGAGATAGTGTTCTTCCCCATGGAACAGATACAGCCGTCCATATTGACCGGTTTTCAGGTCGTTTTTCAGCTGGTCCAGACCGGAGGGTTCCCCCGGGTTCTTCGCGGCTTTCTTTGCCATGGTCTCACTTCCTGATCGTAATGGTTCCCGCTTGGTCCGTCCGCAGAAGCTCCGCGCCCACGGATTGGAGGCGTTCCAGCGTGCTGTCCACCGGGTGGCCGTAGGGGTTGTTCTCCCCCACGGAGATCACCACGGTCTCCGGCGTCACCCGGCCCAGCAGAGCCAGAGAGGTGGAGTCCGCCGCCCCGTGGTGGCCCGCCACCAGCAGGTCCACATGGGGCAGAGCCCATTGGGACAGCAGGGACTGCTCGCCGGAGAAGCTGCGGTCGCCGGTTATTAGGATATCATATTCCGCCGCCGTTGCCAAGACGCAAAGGCCGGATTCGTTTCCATTTTTCCCGGAATCCGGCGGAAATACCTGGAGTTCTCCGGCGGAAAAGGTCACGTCCGTCTTTTCGGACACGACCAGGACCTCCGTGCCGCTGGCCTTGGCGGCCTCCTCCAGCACCGCCCGCTGCTCCGATTGGAGGTCCGGCAGCAGCAGCCGGTCCACCCGGACCCTATGGAGCAGCTGGCACACGCCGCCCACATGGTCCAGGTCGTAGTGGGTCAAAATCAGCGCGTCCAGATGGGTCTGGCCCATGCCGTGGAGATGCCGGGCGGCGGTCTCCCCCGCCTCGTCTTCCCCGTCGCCGCCGCAGTCCACCATGGCGGTGAAGCCCTGGGATTCCAGCAGCAGGCACTGGCCCTGGCCCACGTCCAGCGCCGTGAAGGACAGCTTGCCCCGGACGAACTGCCAGCGGCTCCACATAAGGCAGCCGCAGAGGGCCAGCCCCAGAAGGCACAGGGGGATCACGGGCCGCAGGGTTTTCCACAGGAGCAGGACCAGCAGCAGGCCGTAGGCGCACAGGCCCCAGGCCAGCAGGGGCGTACCGCCATAGGCGGCGGCAAAGGGAAAGGCCGCAATCCAGCGGCAGACGCACAAGATGTATTTGGAAAGCCAGGTCACCACCCAGGCCAGAATGGGACCGGCGGGCCCCAGCAGGCAGGACAGGAGCCCCAGGGTGAACACGCCGGTGACGGCCCAGAGGACCAGCAGATTGGTCAAGGGCGTGGCCAGGGACAGCATGCCGA
>CAMEIU010000186.1 GCA_945918815.1 uncultured Clostridia bacterium | reverse complement strand
CGATTTTGCCCTTCCACTCCCCGTGGAGGCGAAGGGATTCTTTTGCATAATCCATGGGAATGACTCCTTTCTGATGGTTCCGATGCACCCTCGTGCCCCCTCTCAGGGGGCTGGCACGGCGAAGCCGTGACTGGGGGTTGTGGCAAGTTTGCAATTTATGATTTGATCGGTAAAATTACTTGTTGAAACAACCCCCACCGCTTCGCGGAGCCCCCTAAAGAGGGGGCACGAGGGTGCCTCCTCGTTTTCAGCCTGTAATTCGCGGCAATGTGGAGCCGCCGTAGGGCATGGCCAGGACCGTGGCGTCCGGTCCCAGCTTTTCCAGGGCCCGGTCCAGGGCCGTCTGGACATTGGGCTGCGGCGTCAGGAAGATGGACCGGACAAAGTCGTCCGCCAGGTCCGACACCAGATAGATGTCCGCTTTTTTCAGGGTCATGGCGATGGCCGCCGCCTTGTGGCCGCCCAGCTGGAAGTCCCGGCCGATGCGCTCGATCATGGCGTCGGGGGATTCCGACTGGGTCATCCACTGCTCAAAGACCTTCTCCCCCAGGCCCTCCTTGCAGGAACCGATGAGGACGATGACGCCGCCCTGTTTTACCGAGTGGCGGGCGTTGTCCAGGGCCTTCTGGGTCTGGTACAGGTTCAGATCCTTGGGCGCGCCGCCCTGGGAAACCAGAACGATGTCCGCCGCCTGGGGCAGCTCCTTCAGATAGATCCGGTCCAGGAACTTGCAGCCCTCCCGGTGGGCGGCCACGGGATGGCCCGCCACGGCCCGGATGATTTCCTTATGCTCGCTGAGAACCACATTGACAATGAAGTCAATGCCGCAGACGCGGCCCGCTTCTTCAATGTCCATGCGGAGCGGGTTGGTGTCCAACGCGCCGGCGCAGGCCTCGGGCTTGACCATCATGGAGTGGTTGGCCTGAATGGCGTCCCGGGTAGAGACGCCGGGCATCAGGGCCTTGGCGCCGCCGGAGTAGCCCGCAAAATAATGATATTCAATGTTGCCCAGGCAGATGCGCCGGTCCGCCTCGGCCACGACTCTTGTAATGTCCACCGGCGTGCCCGCCTCGGTGAAACCCAGATGGACGCAATCCGTGGGATCGGAATCCACGCAGCGGATCTCGTTCCAGGCCCGCTCGCCCGCCAGCTTTTTCTGCTCCTCCGGCGTGTGATGCCGGTGGGAGCCCAGGGCGAAGACCAGGGTGACATCCTCCCGCCGGACCCCGGCGGCGTACAGCTCGTCCAGCAGGGCGGGCATGACCTTGTAGGTGGGCATGGGCCGGGTGATGTCGCTGGTGACAATGGCGATTTTCTCGCCGGGATGGACCAAATCCCGGAGCCGGGGGGATTCGATGGGTGCTTCCAACGCCCTTCGAACCTCCGCTTCTCCGGTCAATTCCAGGGGGACCTCATTGGCATGCAGGACGCCCAGGAGGTTCCCATCGGGAACCTCCGCTTCCTGGACGCCGGTCCCGAAGCCAAATTGCAGCTTCATGGGCTCAGCCCTTTCGTTTCAGAACCGCCTGGACCTGGCTGACGATGTGGTCAGCCGTCAGACCGAAGCGCTCCTGCAAGTAGCCCTGGGGGCCGACCTCGCCGAACTCGTCCTCCACCGCCACGCAGCAGGCGGGCACGGGGCACCGCTCGGCCAGGACCTGGTTGACGGCGTCATAGAGGCCGCCGTTGCGGTTGTGGTTCTCCGCCACCACCACGGCGCCGGTCTTCCGGGCCCAGGCCTCCACGGCTTCTTCATCCAGAGGCTTGATGGAGAACATGTCCAGCACCGCCGCCTGGATGCCCTGGGCCTCCAGGGTCTGGGCGGCCTTCATGGCCTCGTGGACCATGATACCGGCGGCGAAGATGACCACATCGCTGCCCTCCCGCAGGGTGACGGCCTTGCCGATGGGCAGCTCGCTGCCGTCTTCATAGACGCGGGCGTACTGCTTGCGGCCCACGCGGATGTACTTGACGCCGGGCCGGTTGACGCACTGCCGCAGGACGCTGATGAGCAGCGTCGGGTCGGTGACGTCGATGACCGTAGAGCCGGGCAGGGCGCGGTACAGGGCCACGTCTTCAAAGGGCATGTGGGTGCCGCCGTTGAGGGTGGCGGTGACGCCGGGGTCGGTGCCGAGGATGGTGATGTCGTTTTTGGCGTAGCCGCCGGACAGGAACGCCTGGTCATAGCAGCGGCGGGACGCGAAGGGACCGAAGGTGTGGACGATGGGCTTGAAGCCGGCGGAGGCCAGGCCGCAGGCCACGCCGATCATGTTGGCCTCGGCGATACCGCAGTTGACGGCCCGGTCGGGGTTGGCCGCCGCCCACTTGGCGGTGCCGATGCAGTTCATGAGGTCCGCGTCCAGATAGATGACGTCCGGGTCCTCCGCCGCCAGGGCGGGGATGGTTTCGCCCAGAACCGCCTTGCACAGGCGGGGATCCAGTTCTCCGTTGTAGACAATTTTCATGGCTCAACCCTCCAGTTCCGCCAGCTCCGCTCTGAGTTGAGCGGTCCACCGGCCGTATTGGTCGTCGTTGACGCTGATCGAGTGGTTCATGGGCGTGTCGGCCACTTCCTGGATGCCCGCGCCCTTGACCGTGTCCAGGACGATGGCGTAGGGCTTGTCGCCGCCCTTCCGGGTCCGGGCCAATGCGGCGGCCACGGCTTCCACGTCGTTGCCGTCCACCTTCACGGTGTCAAAGCCGAAGGCCTCAAATTTTGCCACATAGTCGCCCATGGGGTACACGTCCTTGGTCCAGCCGTCCAGCTGCCGCTTGTTCCAGTCCAGCAGGACCACCAGATTGGAGAGCTTCTTGGCGGCCGCGAAGGCCAGGGCTTCCCAGACCTGTCCTTCGTTGCTCTCGCCGTCGCCGACGATCAGGAAGGTGCGGCTGGGGCGGCCTTTGATCCGGTCGCCCAGGGCCATGCCGGCAGCCAGAGATGTGCCCTGGCGCAGGGAGCCGGTGGTCATGTCCACGCCGGGAGTCTTGTTCCGGTCGCAGTGGCTGGGGAGCCGGGTGCCGGGCCGGTTCAGGGTTTTCAGCTCCTCATAGGGGAAGAAGCCCTTGACGGCCAGAGTGCCGTAGACGGCGGGACCGGCGTGGCCCTTGGAGCAGACCAGCTTGTCCCGTTCCGGCCACTGGGGATTCTGGGGATCGATCTTCATTTCTTCTCCGTAGAGCACCGCCAGCACGTCGGCGATGCTCAATGCGCCGCCCAGATGGCCGGAGCCCAGAGAGTGGATGGCCTCCAGGGCCGCCAGCCGGATCTTGACCGCCAGGGCCTGGAGCTCTTTCTTCTTTGCTTGTTCCATTCCATTCACCTCATGTTGTGAAAGAATTTGATTTTTTTGAATAGGTGCCACACCGTAGGGCGCGGGAAGGTGAATTGCCCGACGCGCCGTTTGGCAGTTCTGTGCGGGATGCAGCTGCCTGCAGCGGGACGCATATATGCGTCCCCTACAGAGTTCTACCGAACATGTACTGTAGGGGCGGCATATATGCCGCCCGTTTGGAAGCCGGTCACGGAACGCAGCTGCCCGCCAACGGCACGTCCAGTGGCCGTGCCCTACAAGGGCTTAAATGGTCGCGCCGTGGCGCAGTGCCTTGACCACGGGCAGCTCTTCGCCGGTCAGGAACCGGATCAATGCGCCGCCGCCGGTGCAGATGTAGCCCATCCGGTCCGTCAGGCCGTATTTCTCTGTGGCGGTGATGCTGTCGCCGCCGCCGAGGACCGTGAAGCCCTCCGTGTCGGCCAACGCCTGCCAGACGGCCTGGGTGCCGTA
>CAMEIU010000185.1 GCA_945918815.1 uncultured Clostridia bacterium | reverse complement strand
TCTTGGCGGAGATCACCATGGACGGCCTGAATTACGGCGGCATGGGCGGCATGTTCGGCGGCAAAGGCGGCGGCGGACGCGGCGGCGACTTCGGCGGCTTCGGCCGGGTTTTCCAGGGCGGCGAGAAGCCGGAGATGCCGGAAGACGGAGAAAGGCCCGAGGGTCCCGGCGGCGATCAGCGGCGGGAGAACGGCGAGCTGCCGGAGATGCCCGGAGACGGAGAGATGCCGCTCCCGGAAGACCCGAATATAAAAGGAGCATAATGATATAGAAAGAATCCTCGTACCCCATGCGGGCGGCTGATAGCCGCCCCTACAGGGGGCACGGGGATTATTTGCGTCTTCAAACTTTCTTAATTTTTCAGCCTCTTTTATCTTAAGGCCCAATCTGTTAGAATGGAGCCAAGAGGTGAGAGAAATTGTACAATATCTTGATTTGTGACGATGATCGCGACATCGTGGCTGCCTTGAAGATTTATCTCTCCGGCGAGGACTACCGGCTCTTTGCCGCCTATACGGGCCAGGAGGCCATCGACATTGCCCGGCGGGAGAACATCCAATTGATTTTGATGGACATCATGATGCCGGAGCTGGACGGCATTGCCGCCACGGCCAAGCTGCGGGCGGAGAGCAACGTGCCCATTATTCTTTTGACGGCCAAGAGCGAGACCAGCGACAAAATCCTGGGCCTGAACATCGGCGCCGACGACTACATCACCAAGCCCTTCGACCCCATGGAGGTCCTGGCCCGGGTCCGGTCCCAGCTCCGGCGGTACACGTCCCTCGGCAGTCAGAATCAGTCCCCGGACGTCATCACCATCGGCTCCGTCTGTCTGGACGACCCAGCCAAGACTGTCACCGTAGACGGCGAGCCGGTGAACCTGACCCCCAGCGAGTACGGCATTCTCAAGCTGCTCATGCGCAATCCGGGGCGGGTCTTTTCCTCGGCCCAGATCTATGAGTCCGTCTGGAACGAGACCGGCTGCGGCTCCGAGGGCGCCGTGGCGGTCCACATCCGGCACCTAAGGGAGAAGATTGAAATCAACCCGTCGGACCCGAGATACATCAAGGTGGTCTGGGGCCAGGGGTATAAGTTTGCGCCCACGGGCCGCGGCGAAGTCTGACAACGGGCGGACAGATTGGAATTTGACGAGTTTTTTTACTGCTTATGTAGGGCGCGGCGACCCGACGCGCCGTTTGGAAGTTGGTTCCGGGATGCAGCTGCCTGCAAGCGGCACGTCCAGTGGCCGTGCCCTACAGAAAACTGTGCATCAACAAATCCCAATTTCCCGGTGTGTCATATGCAAAATGAGGAGGGGATTTCTATGAAACCAAAGTATCGTTTCAGCCGGTGGCAGTTCAAGCTGCTGGCGTTTTTATTGGCGGCGGTGTGCCTGCTTTTCGGCGCGGTGGGCGCTTATGCGTTCTACTGGAACGCGGAAAACGTGGGTGTGTTTGAGCATCGGAACTATCAGGAGACCTGGCGGTGTCGGGACGCGGTGCAGAATCTGGCCGCCCGGGTGATGGATAAACTCCAGGTCGACCCGGCCTATGACAACTGGGCCCGGCTCCTGGGGGAGACGGACTACCGGTTCATCGTGCTGGAGGAATCCACCGGCCGGGTGGTGGCCTCCTACACCGACGGCCTGGACATCCGGGTGCCGGAAAATATGGGGGACAATCCCTATCTCCGGGAGTACAACTACCGCATGGAGCTGGAACAGGACTACGAGCCCCTCCGGGGCCTCTATGTGGCGGATGAATATTATATTTTCTCCTTGGACGATGCAATCGAGTACGGCTATATAGGGGATATGGTGCAGGAGATTCAGCCGGACCGGGGGCAGGAAGAGACGGAAGAACCCACCTCTGTGACCTATCAGATTCTCAATCTTCTGCCTGACCACCTGACCGCCCACACCGGCGACGCCATCTGGGAAGGCTGGCAGATCTACTGCGCCCTGTATGGATGGACCGTCCCGGGCCTGGTGGCTCTGATTGCCGGCGCCGTTCTGGCATTGGCCTGCCTGATCTTCCTCTGCTGTCAGGCGGGACACAGGCCGGGACAGGAAGAAATCGCGGCCTGCTGGTTTGACCGGATTCCCCTGGACCTGCTGGCTGTTGTGGCCGTGGCGGCGGGCGTGGCGGCTGTCGGCTGCGTCTGCGCCGGGGTGGATCTGAACGGCAACGTGCACCTCACCCTGAATGAACTGACTCTGATCGTGGGCTTGCTGGCCGCCGGGTTTACGGCCTGCGGCGAGCTGATCCTGGGCTTTTTCACCAGTTTTGCGGCCCGGATCAAGATGGGAGCCTGGTGGAGCACCATGCTCACCTGGAAGCTCTGCCGCTGGGCCTGGGGCCTTTTGAAGAAGCTTCTGACCTGGATCTGGAGCTGGGGCAAGAAGCCCTTCCTCTGGCTGTGGAAGAAGCTGCAATGGGCGGGACAGACCGTGTCCGGCGGAGTCCGCGCCATGCAGCTGGTCCCTAAGGCTGCGCTGGCGATCGTGGCAGCTCTGGGCATCGATACGCTGCTGCTGTTGGAGATGCTGCTCGGCACTAACCGGGGCAGCTGGCCCTTCTGGTTCCTGCTGGCGGCCCTCTACAATCTGGTCCTGCTGGCCGCCGTGATCTTTGCCGTGGGCCAGATGAAGGAGCTCCAGGACGCCGCCGGAAAGCTGGCCGCCGGGGACCTGGACCATCAGCTGGATACCTCCAGAATGTACTGGGAGTTCAAACGCCACGGCGACAATCTCAACGCCATTGCCGGGGGTATGAACAAGGCCGTGGAGCAGCGGATGAAGTCCGAGCGGCTGAAAACGGAGCTGATCACCAACGTATCCCACGACATCAAGACGCCTCTGACCTCCATTGTCAACTATGTGGATCTCTTGCAGAAGCCCCACACGGAGGCGGAGGGGATTCAATACCTGGAGGTCCTGGACCGGCAGGCCAAGCGGCTCAAGCGGCTGACGGAGAATCTGGTGGAGGCGTCCAAGGCATCCACCGGCAACCTGCCCGTGGACCTGGCTCCCACCAGCGTCACGGAGATCATGAATCAGGCGGCGGCGGAATACCGGGAGCGGCTGGAGGCCGGAAAGCTGGACCTGGTGCTGTGGCTGAACGACGATCTGACGGTCATGGCCGACGGCAAGCTCCTGTGGCGGGTACTGGACAATCTCCTGAGCAACGTCGTCAAATACGCCCTGGCCGGGACCCGGGTCTATCTGACGGCCCGGAAGGACGGGACCATGGTGAACATCGCCGTGAAGAACATCTCCCGGGACCCCTTGAACATCGATGCCGACGAGCTCATGGAACGCTTTGTCCGCGGTGACAGCGCCCGCAGCACCGAAGGCAGCGGCCTGGGACTGAACATCGCCCGGAGCCTGACCCAGCTGCAAAAAGGAGACTTCCGCCTGACCGTGGACGGCGACCTGTTCAAAGCCGAGGTCATCCTGCCGGTGGCGGAAGCCGGAATATAGGAAGCACCCTCGTGCCCACCTCAAAGGGGACACGAGGGTGTATCCATTTTTATGCTCTTGCCGCAGTTTCCAGTTCAGCGACCATATACAAAGAGCCGTAGGCCAGGACCACGCCGTCGGGACCGGCTTTTTCTTTTGCCAGCTTGACGCCGTCGGCCACGGTTTCGCAGGCGGTGACGGGCTTGCCGAAGCGTTCCAAATAGACTTTCAAATCCTTGGCGTCCAGGGCTCTGGGGTTGGGCGGCGTCACGGTGACGAATTCGGCGGCAAACTGGGACATTTCTGCGTACATGTCGCCGTAGTCCTTGTCCGCCAGGACGCCCATGAGGAAGAGGATCTTCTTTCCGGGGAAAT
>CAMEIU010000184.1 GCA_945918815.1 uncultured Clostridia bacterium | reverse complement strand
GCTGCAAGTACGTCATCATCGGCCACTCCGAGCGCCGCGCCATGGGCGAGACCGATGCCGACGTCAACGCCAAGGTCAAGGCCGCTCTGGCCGCCGATCTGATCCCCATTATGTGCGTGGGCGAGAGCCTGGAGCAGCGCGAGACCGGCATCACCGAAGAGTGGATCACCATGCAGATCAAGGCCGGCCTCAACGGCGTGCCCGAGGAGAAGATCCGCAAGATCGTCATCGCCTACGAGCCCATCTGGGCCATCGGCACCGGCAAGACTGCCACCCCCGAGCAGGCCGAGGAAGTCTGCGAGCACATCCGCACCGTCATCCGCAAGCTGTTCGGCGCCAAGATCGCCCGTGCTACCTCCATCCTGTACGGCGGCAGCATGAACGAGAAGAACGCCTTCGAGCTGCTGGCCCAGCCCGACATCGACGGCGGCCTCATCGGCGGCGCCTCCCTGGTCCCCGAGAAGTTCGTCAAGATCATCGAAGCGGCCAACCAGCCCACGGTGTAAGAGAACAAACAAAACCCGCCGCCTGCGAAACCGCAGGCGGCGGGTTTTGCATGCACCCTCGTGCCCCCCTTCGTAGGGGCGGCTATTAGCCGCCCGCAAGAAGCTGCTGCAAGATGCGGATGCACCGCGTTGCATGCACAAACCTTCCTACAGGGAGATTTGCGAGGGGACAGAATTGCCAGAATTGGTCTCTGAAATTTGTTTGGTTCTCCGATTTTATGCGTTTCTGAAACTGCCCAGTTCCGTTTTTGTCTTTATGGGAAAACGAACAAGGAGGGCAACTGATTCGTAGGGGCGACCGCAAGGGCCGCCCCTACGGCGTGAAACGCCCTCGTGGCCCTGCGGGGGCGCGGTCTGGGTCTGCGTTGACAGTGTGCCCGATTTTTGGTATGCTGGACATAGAACCATTTTTTGAAAGGAGGAACAGAACATGACGGACCGAAAGAAGCTGCCGCAGTGGGCGGCGCTGTTCCTGACGCTGCTGCTGCTGACCGGTTGCGGCGGACGGGAAGCGGCGGAGCCGCCGGAAGAGACCGAACTGGTCCAGGACACGGTGGACCCAGTGCCCGTCGAACCGGAGCCGGTAGAGGAGGCTGCGGCGGCGGAACCAGAGCCTGTGGAGGAACCGGAATCCGCGCTGGAACCCTGGCGGCGGTACCCCGGAGAGCTTCCGGACTACCCGGACTTCCATGTGGAGGACGCCCAGGGCAACGACGTTTCCGCGGAGTTGATCGACCTCTGGTACGCGTCCAGCGCGGTCTACAATGTGGACGATTACCAGATGTTCCAACGGGGAGACATGAGCTACAACTATGAAGAATTGCTGGACTATGAGCCGGTGGTCTCTTCCGTTTTCACGGAGAACGGGAAGCGGCAGCTGGAGCTGACCCATCTGGGTCTGGGCAATTCCATCCCCTTCCCGCTGATCCGCATGGAGAATGGAAGCGTCTACCGCAGAACCGGCTGGAAGACCGGCTATTTCTACGGCGGGGCTTTGAAGGACATGGAGGTCCTGACGGCGGAGGCGGACCGGCTGACGGTTCTGGTGACCTACCAGCGGGACTGGGGCGGCGCGGCCCCGGACCCGGACCCCCGGTATGACACCCTGGAATGGGTGGTGGTCCGGAGCGACGGCCTTTGGAAGGTGGAGCGCTATCCCTACCCGGAGGACAACCCCGACGGCATGCTCTATTCCACCAAGGGGACCTACACCGACAGTCTGGGAAATGAATGGGACTATTCCTATGAGATCCCCCTGATCCGCTTCGACTGCGAGGACGCGGAGCGTGTCAACCGGGAGATCCGGGACGGCATGGGTTCGAAGGTGGCGGAGGAATTGGCCAACATGGAGGAGGGGCTCAGCCTCTCCGTGAACCGGGTCTCCTACCACCTGACCGGGAAGGACCGGGTCGTCACACTGATCCTGAAGTCGGAGTACGTCTGGGAGTACACGGACTATGCTGTGTATCACTACGACCAAGACCTGAACCGGTTCCTGACCAACGAGGAGATGCTCCGGCGGCTGGGGAAAAACCCGGAGATCTATCTGCGGGTCCTCCGGGAAGCGGCGGAGCAGGAATTCCTGGCGTCCGTGCCCGACGCGGACATCGAGATCCTTGGCGGCCAGGAATTCTATGACCGGCAATATGCAGCCACCCTGTCCGAGGAAAACCTGAACCTGGACACCATGATCTTCTTCCAGGGCGAGAAGCTCTATGCCATCGTCCCCATCTACGGCTTCGCCGGGGCCGATTGGTATTATCACATCATTCCAATCAACATATAAAACAACCCCTCGTGCCCCTGTAGGGGCGGCTGATAGCCGCCCCTACAGGGGACATGAGGGGTTGCTGCTGTAGAGCACGGGAAGGGCAAGCGCGTCCGGTCTGGACCGCGACCGGACGCGCCCTACAGGGAGGCGGAAGCGGCAATTGCTTACCGGCCGCCCTTTACAAGTGCGCGCGGACATTTAAATCATCCGCGTCAGCGGATACATACATTGTCAATTATCAATTGTCCATTGTCCATTCCCTTCATACCTCCTGCATGATCGGCCACAGGCGGCGGTATTCCTGGGGGGTCATGCCCTCCTGCTGCTTGAAGCGGCGGGTGAAGTAGCCCGGGTTGTCGATGCCCACCTCATAGGCGATCTCGCCGATGGACTTGTGGGTGGTGCGCATCAGCTCCTTGGCCTTGGTCATGCGGAGATAGATCTGATATTCCGTGGGCGACTGGCCCACATAGCGTTTGAACTGTTTCTGAAGATAGAAGGGGTTCAGGTTGAACCGGGCGCCCAGGGCCTCCAGGGTGGTCTTCTCCTGATAGTGCTGCAGCAGATACAGCCGCACCGCCTGGATGGTCTGGGGGATGTCTTCGGCGTGGCCCGTGGTCATGGGGGCCATGGCGCAGGCGGTGACCAGCTGGGTCAGCAGATTGGCGGCCTCCAGGTCGGTTTTCTGCTGGTTGCTGCCGGAGTTGTCCAGGGCCAGCAGGGCCGGCATCAGCTGAAAAATGGGCGAATCGATGGGCGCGGCGGCCACCGGCGAGCCATCGTTCTGGGTCAGGAACGTGTCATAGTAAAACTGGGCGTTGCCGCCGAAGAAGTGAACCCACAGAACGTGCCAGCTGCCCGTGTCCTGCCGGGTGCGGTACCGCTGCCATTTGCGGCAGTCGATCCAGAGAAAGTGCCCCGGCGGGACCATGTATTCCTGCCCCTTGTATTCCAGGGTCCCGCAGCCGGACAGGACCAGCTTGATGAGATAGGAATTGAAGCCCTCCCGGGTGGTGTAGTACCTGGGGCCGGCCCAGAAATCGCCGCTCTCCTGCAAATACAGAAGCGACGCCTTGCTGGCCGCCGTGGCGGAAATCATGTTCCAGCAGCTTTCCGGCTTCAGGTCCAGATCGTATTCCAGAAAAACATCCATGGGGGGACCCTCCAGAAGTCAAGAAAATGTAAAAAACAGACAAGAAAAAGTAATGCATTGCATTTCATATGGTGTTATGATACAACATGTGAGAGTAAAATCCTAGTTTTTTTCAAAAACATTTTGCAAAATTGTGCAATTTGCACAAAATTATGGAAACCAAATTGTGGGAAACGAAAAAGATTAAAAAATCAAAAAATGAAAAATCAGGGCGGCTGCCCCTGGGCAGACGGCTGAAAGGAGCAAAGCTATGGCCGACACCATATTGGAACTGCGCGGCATCACCAAGATCTTCCCGGGCGTCCGGGCCCTGGACAAGGTCCAGTTTGATCTGCGGCCCGGCGAGATCCACGCGCTGATGGGCGAGAACGGCGCGGGAAAATCCACATTCATCCAAGTCATCATGGGCGTGCACCAGGC
>CAMEIU010000183.1 GCA_945918815.1 uncultured Clostridia bacterium | reverse complement strand
CCATGACCGGCACCATCCGTCAGTTCTTCAACGAGCATCCCGACAAGTTCGATCCCCGCGAGTACCTGAAGCCCGCCCGCGCCAACATCAAGGAACTGGTTCGCCACAAGCTGGTGAACGTCCTGGGCTGCGCCGGCAAGGCCTGATCCCAAGCACCCAAAAGACCGAATCTCACAAGAGGTTCGGTCTTTTTCTGTCTCCGTACGCACGGGGCTGTTAAGAAGGTCTAAGTTTCCCCTTTGACCGCTAACTTTTTGATAGAAAAAGCGTCAAATTTACGGTCAAAAGGGAACGGATTGCCACGCCAGTGTGCGCACCGGCTCGCAATGACAGACTTTTTTAACAGCCCCTGTCGCCCTCAAGGGCGACTGATAAGGTGTGCAGTAGAATGTGTCGTTTCGCAGGGGCTACCGGCGAATTCACAGCCCTTTTCCACCTCATCCGTCACGGCTTCGCCGTGACACCTGAAGGTGAATTGCCCCGAAGGGGCAAGAGAGACCGGCCTGGGGCTTCCCCTCAAGGGGAAGCCTTGGGCGCTCCCGCGCCAATACAACAACCCTACAAATCCCAATTTTTCGGTTTATTGCGCAAGCCCGGCAGGACGTGATGTCAATTCATATTGCTATTTCCCCGTTTATCGCATATAATGACAGAAAAACAGGATGAAACGGAGATATCATGGATACTTTTACCTTTGCCGTGCCGTGTCTCTTCGGGCTGGAGGGCCTGGTGGGCGACGAGCTGCGGCGGATAAATTTGGAGAATGTGAAGGTGGAGGACCGCAGGGCCTTTTTTACCGGCGGCTTCGACGCCATGGCCAAGGCCAACCTCCGGCTGCGTATGGGCGAGCGGGTCATGATCCTGCTGGGCCGCTTTCCAGCCAAAACCTTTGAAGAGCTGTACCAGGGCGTCAAGCATCTGCCCCTGGAGGATCTGATTCCCAAGGACGGCCAGTTCCCGGTGAAGGGCTACAGCCTGGACAGCCAGCTCCACTCCGTGCCGGACTGCCAGGCCATTGTGAAAAAGGCCGCCGTGGACCGGCTGGGGGCCAAATACGGCCTGGGCTGGCTGCCGGAAACCGGGGCCGTGTATCAGATCCGGTTCTCTTTGATGAAGGATATCTGCGAGGTGTTTCTCGACACCTCCGGCATCAGCCTCCACAAGCGGGGCTACCGGGCCGTGGGCAACGACGCGCCCCTCCACGAGACCATGGCGGCGGCCATGGTGAATCTGGCCCGGTACCGGGGCCGGGATTTCTTCTGGGACCCCTTCTGCGGCAGCGGCACCATCTGCATTGAAGCAGCCCTGACGGCGCTGAACCGGGCGCCCGGCCTGGGCCGCAGCTTCGGCGCGGAACGCTGGTCCGTGGTCCCCGCCCAGGTCTGGCAGCAGGCCCGGGAGGAGGCCAAGGACCTGGAATTCCGGGGCGACTACCGGATTCTCGGCACGGACATCGATCCCGCCAGCCTGGACATCGCCCGCTCCAACGCCAGGAAGGCCGGGGTCGCCAAGTATATTGAATTCAAGGAGGGCGACGCCACCAAGCTGTCCCTGCCCTGCGACAAGGGCCTGATCGTCTGCAACCCGCCCTACGGCGAACGGATGCTTGAGCAGCGCAGCGCGCAGCGGCTCTACCAGCAATTGGGCCGCCACCTGAAATTCGCCGACGGGTGGAAAAAGTATATCATCTCCTCCGAGCCGGAATTCGAGCATTACTACGGCAAGCAGGCCACAAAAAAGCGGAAGCTCTACAACGGCCGGCTGCAATGCAACGTGTATATGTATTTTTAAATGGACAATTGACAATGGACAATGGACAATGATGGTGTCGCTTCGCGACGGATTGAAATCTTAGGACCATGAGACTGTTAAAAAAGCCGGAAGATCCATTTTGACCTCAAACTTTTTATGGGAAAAGTATGATAACTGCGGTCAAAAGGGGGACGGATTGCCACGCCAGTGTGCGCACTGGCTCGCAATGACAGACTTTTTTAACAGCCCCGCTCAGCAAATTTCATTCATTTTCCGAAGGAAAATACCTTCATTGTCCATTGTCAATTGTCCATTGTCCATTGATAAGGAGTGTGCGCCTTATGAAGCATCTGTTCATCGTCAATCCCGCCGCCGGAAAGTGCGACCGGACGGTACAGCTGAAATCCCTGGTGGAATCCGTATTGGGCAGCCGGGGGCTGGAATATGAGATTCACGTCTCCAAGGGACCCGGCGACTGCGAAGCGTTGGCCCGGCAGGCGGCGGAAACCGGCGAGGATCTGCGCCTGTACGCCTGCGGCGGCGACGGCACCCTCAACGAGGTCCTCAACGGCGCGGCGGACTGCGACAACGCCGCCGTGACCCACTATCCCAGCGGCTCCGGCAACGACTTTGTGAAGCTCTTCGACCAGCCCGAGGCCTTCCGGGACCTGGAGCGGCTGCTGGACTGCCAGGAGGCCCGCTTCGACCTGATCCGCTGCCAGTCCGGCGACACGGTGCGCTATGCCGGAAACGTCTGCTCCATGGGCCTGGACGCCCGCATCGGCACCCAGATCGTAAGGTTCCGCCGCCTGCCCCTGGTCACCGGCAAAGGCGCCTATATTCTGTCCACGGCGAACAACCTGCTGCAGGGCATTCACCGTCCCTACCAGGTTGAACTCAACGGCCAGCGGTTCCAGGGAGACCAGACCCTGATCTGCGTCTGCAACGGCCGCTGCTACGGCGGCAGCTTCACCCCCTGCCCTGACGCGGAGCCGGACGACGGCCTGCTGGACGTGCTGCTGGTGAAGCCCGTGAATCTGCTCCAGGTGGCCATGGTCATCGGGAAATACCAAAAGGGGCAATACGCCCAGTACCCGGACTTGATCCGCCACTTCCGCACGGACAAGCTGAAAATCGCCTGCGCCAGGGACAGCGTGGTCAACCTGGACGGCGAGGCTCTGTTCAGCCAGGAAATCGAGGTGTCCGTCGTACCCCGGCGGTTCCGGTTTTTCTATCCCGCAGGCCTGCATTACCGGTCGAAAGAGAGAAAACAAGAGGAATCCGGCGTAATTTGAAGGATTCGTTAGAAAATCAACAATTACATAATATAGACAAACAAATCCACCAAAATCTCTGAAATTTTGGTGGATTTGCCACCTTGAACTATGGGCCGCTCTGGACTATTATATACCATGTTAGCACTCAGATTAAAAGAGTGCTAACGAAAGCAAATTTGTAGAACGTGGGCCATGGGCCCGTCTAAATAATTTGTACTATTTTAGGAGGCATTTCATTATGAAACTCAATCCGCTGGCTGACAATGTTCTGGTCAAGAGCATCGAGCAGGAAGAAACCACTGCGTCCGGCATCATTCTCTCCACCGCTACCAAGGAGAAGTCCGTTGTTTCCGAAGTCGTGGCCGTGGGCCCCGGCACCGAGGACCATCCCATGACCGTGAAGCCCGGCGACAAGGTTGTCGTGGGCAAGTACGCCGGTCAGGAGCTGAAGCTGGACGGCCAGGAATACAGCATCGTCAAGGTCGCCGACCTGCTGGCTGTTGTGGAGTAATTTTTGTAGACTTATCTTAAAGGAGATTTTGTATTATGGCAAAACAGATCGTTTATGGAGAAGACGCCCGCAAGGCTTTGCAGTCCGGCATTGACCAGCTGGCCAACACCGTGAAGGTCACCCTGGGTCCCAAGGGCCGCAATGTGGTTCTGGGCAAGAAGTACGGCGCGCCCCTGATCACCAACGACGGCGTGACCATCGCCAAGGACGTGGAGCTGGAAGACGCTTTTGAGAACATGGGCGCCCAGCTGGTCCGCGAGGTTGCCACCAAGACCAACGACGTCGCCGGCGACGGCACCACCACCGCCACCGTCCTGGCCCAGGCCATTGTCCGCGAGGGTCTGAA
>CAMEIU010000182.1 GCA_945918815.1 uncultured Clostridia bacterium | reverse complement strand
TGGTTTGCCATCACCGTGTAGTCGCGGGTTTTCTCAATGCGAAATACCGCCATAATCTCACCTCCCTCCGGCGGTCTGGAAAAGTGTTCGTTTTCGGAAAAAATCAATTCTGTGCCCATTTGCTTCTCCATGTGGGAAAACCTATGTACACTTGATTTGCATTTCCTACATGAAGAAATACCTTCGATTTCTCACCCCTTTCAATACAGTTTTCCGTGTACTTGATGGAAAGTAAAAAACGCCATAGGATTTCCTATGGCGTTTGGGACAGGAAAAGGGGGCTGATATTTCACATCAGCCCCCTTTATCCTGCCAGTATTTGATTTTTTGACTTCACATCGTGTTCCTTGCCTCTGAAAACATTGATTTTACTGGACTATCTCATGTTTTCTTATTAGGAGGCGGGGAAAGGCAGCCCTCTTTTTTGGAACATTGCTTTGAAAACTCCCTGTAGGGCACGGTGCTCAATTTTTTATATTTCCCTCTTGACAAACGGCCCTCTATGTTATATTGTTAATTACACAAGTAATGAACCACATAGGTAAGGAAGTGAGTGCATGAATCAGCGGCTGACCGATGCCAAATCCATCTATCTGCAAATCAGCCAAATGATTGAGACGGACATTCTGCGGGGCATTCTTCTGGAAGAGGAACGGGTGCCCAGCACCAACGAGCTGGCGAAGCTCTACACCATCAATCCCGCCACGGCGGCAAAGGGGGTCAACCTTCTGGTGGACGAGGGAATTCTCTACAAAAAGCGCGGCATCGGCATGTTCGTGGCCACCGGGGCCACGGAAGCCATCCGCCGCCGGCGGAAGCAGGAATTTTACGAGGTGCGGCTCCAGGAGCTGCTGCACGAAGCCCAGAGCCTGGGCATTACAAAAGATGAACTGATCGCGCAGATCAACAAGTGAGGAGAAAATCATGAGCAAATTGGTATGTGAGAACCTGACAAAAGCCTACGGTACCAAGACCGTTCTGGAAAACTTGCAGTTGACCTTGGAATCCGGCAAGATCTACGGCCTCATCGGCCGCAACGGCGCGGGCAAGACCACGATGCTGTCCATCATGTCCAACCAGAATCCCGCCACCTCCGGCCGGGTGACGCTGGATGGAGAGAACATCTGGGAGAACCGGAAGGCCCTGGACCGGATCTGCTTTTCCCGGGAGCTGAATATCTCGGCGGAGAGCGGCCTGGCGGGCTACACGGTGAAAAACTATCTGAAGACCGCCGCCTCCTACTACGTTCACTGGGATCGGGCCATGGCGGACCGGCTGCTGGAAATCTTCGAGCTGAAGCAGAAGGCCAAGCTGGGCAAGCTCAGCAAAGGCATGCTGTCCATGGTGACCATCATCGTGGCCCTGGCCAGCAAGGCGGAGTTCACCTTCCTGGACGAGCCGGTGGCGGGCCTGGACGTGGTGGCCCGGGAGCAGTTCTATCAGCTGCTTCTGGACGAATACGCCGAAACCGGCCGGACCTTTGTGATCTCCACCCACATCATTGAGGAAGCCGCCAACGTCATGGAGGAGGTCATCATCCTGGACAAGGGCAAGATCCTGCTGGAACGGAACACCCAGGCGCTGGTGGACAGCGCAAGGTACGTCACCGGCCTGCAGGAGCAGGTGGACGGAGCCACCGGCGGCCTCGAATGCCATCACGCCGAAGTCATGGGCCGCAGCAAGGGCGTCACGGTGCTGCTCCGGGAGGACGAGGACCTGAATCCCGGCTTTGACGTGACCGTACAGCCGGTGAACCTGCAAAAGATCTTTGTGGCGCTGTGCGGCGAGGAGGTGCGGACATGAGGCTACGCTTTTGGTTCCGCAACGGCCTGCAAACCGTGGCCGCCATTCTGGGCGCTTCGGTCCTCTACGGACTGCTGATGGGCATACAGTTGGACGGCTCGGAACTGGCGGATGTTCTCGGTCTGATGCCCATCTATCTGACGCTCTTCGGCGCCATCATGCTGCTGGCCATGATGCTGGCCATTTATAAATTCTCCCTGGGCCTGTCCATTTCCCTGGGCTCCACCCGGCGGGAGGCCTTTGTGGGCCTGCAAGTCTTCCGTCTGCTGCCCACCCTGGTCACCGTGGGGCTGACGGCTCTGCTGACCTTGATTCCCGGCGTGGAATCCTTCTGGGGACCCGCCGTCGTGGTTCCCGCCGCCCTGGGTCTGTTCCTGGCAACCGGCGCCTTCGGTTCCTTGCTCGGCATGGTCTATCTGCGGTTCGGTAAGCTCGGGACGGTGCTGTCGGTTATCCTTTTTATCCTGATCGGCATCAACGGCGGCGCGCTGACGGTCATGGCCATCCAGGCCAACCGGTTTTCCCTGCCCATCTCAGCCGCCTGGATTCCCTGGACGATCCTGGCAGCGGGTGCGTTGATCTATGGCCTGATGATGCTGCTGGAATCCAACGTGGTCCGCAAGTATCAGGTCAGAATGTAAGGAGAGAACAATATGATTCGTCAATTCATGCTTGATTGTAAGCTCCACTGCAAGGGGACCTTTCTGGCGCTGCTTTTGGCCGAGCTGGGCGGCTTTCTGTTCGGTGTGATTTTTATCAACATCATCATGCGGCTGGACGACACCGCCACCAGCTGGTTCTGCATAGGGACCATCATGGCGATGATTGTCTGTGTGATTTTCACCCTGTTCTACGGGGCCTTCGGCTATCACTCCGAGTTCCAGCTGGCCCTGTCCATGGGCCGCACCCGCATGGCCTTCATGGGGTCCTACGGTCTCCGGCTGCTGCTGCAAATGGTGGCGGGCTATGGGATGATTTTACTTCTGTACCGCCTGGAGCTGGTCCTCTATCCCCTGCTGTTCCCAAACTGCGTCAACGACGCCCCCTTTACCTTCCTGACCAACTGGAAGGTCCTCGTCCCCATTGCGCTGGGGATTCTGATCCTGTCCATGTTCGTCGGCGCCATCTACGGCCGCTGGGGCAAGAAAAGCCTGTGGTTTTTCTGGGTCGTCTGGATGTTCTGCTGCTTCGTCCTGCCCCGGCTCTTTGACGACGAATTGGGAGACGGGATCCTGGATCAGGCCGCCCTGGGAATGCGGAACGTGTTCACCGTGGTTCCCCTGCGGGCCTGGATTGTTGTGGGCGTGATCCTTGCCATCGGCATGGTCTCCACCACCGTCACCCTTGGAAGGAAGCAGATGGTGAAAATCTAAACAAGACCCTCGTGTCCTGTGCGGGCGGCTGATAGCCGCCCCTACAGGAACGCGAGGGGTTTCTATTTGCTGTACAGATACACAAACTGGTAGCTGGCCCCTTCCTCATAGAGCTTGGCCTGCTTCAGGGCTTCCAGGCTGCTCTCGTCCAGGGCCTTAGCCTCCAGGGTCACGGTCTGGCCCTCCCCGGCAGGCGGATAGACCATGTCGGAATAAAAAGCCGTCAGGGCCTCGCTGGAAAGATCGGTTTTCAGCAGCAGCGCGGCGGTGGTGCCGCCGTCATCGTCTCTCGCGGCGTCCTGCTGGACCAGGACGGCGTTTTCCGGCAGAGCATGGGTAAACAGCGGTTTGCCGAATTCGTCGCATGCACGCTGTTCCAGCTTCTTAGGGACCCACATCACTGCCAACACAGCGATCAAAAGGATCAGGGGCACAAAGCCCTTGATTTTTTCTTTCATTTCGGCTCCTTTCCCGGGAAATACAGGGTTCAGGCAATGCCCGTAAAATCGGGATTTGTAGAGGCGATGTAGGGCGCGGCGACCCGACGCGCCGTTTGGCAGTTGGTTCCAGGATGCAGCCGCCTGCATATTATACCTTATCTACGGCGGTAGTGTCAAGAGTTATGCGCAAATTTGCTTTGGTATGCGGCTTAACCGTCCCTTGGTTCCGATTCAGCGGGCAGGGCGCAAAGGGTCAAGGGCGGCGGTACGCC
>CAMEIU010000181.1 GCA_945918815.1 uncultured Clostridia bacterium | reverse complement strand
TCATTGTCAATTGTCAATTATCCATTGTCAATTCATCAACAAATCCCAATTTCTCCATTTGCTTCGGAAGCCCGATGATCCTGCTCAAGTCTACAGGATATCATCAGTATATCCGAAAGGCAAAAAATTGTCAAGGCACCTTGACAAATCAGAGGCGTCATGGTATCATTGAGGTACCTAAATAAAAAGGATGTGCTGTTATGAGTCAACAACAACATTGCGATCAGTGTGAAAATCAGTGCCCCATCGACGCGCTGAAATGTGGCAAGGGCCGCAAACACTTCGGCCTGGAGCCCGCCGGTGGGGGCGAAGGACACGGCCGTGAAATGCCCCAGGGCCCCATCGGCCTTTTGATGCAGTGCGGCCACATGCTGCACCATGGCGGTGCGGAGGGCAATCTGCTGGCCGCCCTGAACGAGCAGGAGCAGGCGGAGCTGGAGCGGCTGCTGGGCAAGCTGGTGGCCGACTGGAAAGCCAAAGCGCCTGCCGGACATCACGGCCACCACAAATGAGGCGAAAAAACCATGCGGAAAGAGAATAAAATGGGCGTCATGCCCATTCCCAAGCTGGTCATCACCATGGCCCTGCCCCTGATGCTGTCGCTGCTGGTCCAGTCCCTCTACAACATTGTGGACGGCATTTTCGTGGCGAAAATCAGCGAGGAGGCCTTCACCGCCACGTCTCTGGCCTATCCGGTCCAGCTGCTGATGGTGGCCGTGTCCGTGGGTACCGGCGTCGGCGTCAACGCCGTGGTCTCCCGGATGGTGGGCGCGAAACGCTATGACGACGCCAACCGGGCCGCCACCACAGGCCTGGTTCTGTCCCTCATCGGCACCCTGGTCTTTATGATCTTCGGCGCCTTCTTCCTGAAATTCTACATCCGCACTTGCAGCGGCAGTGAAAACGCCCTGGCCATGTGCGAGAGCTACCTCAGAATCTGCACCCTGTTCTGCCTGGGCGTGTTCCTGGAGACCCTGGGCCAGCGGCTGCTGCAGGCCGTGGGCAACACCTTCCTGAGCATGATTTCCCTGATCGCCGGGGCCGTGACCAACATCATCCTGGACCCGGTGCTGATCTTCGCCTGCCACATGGGCATTGAGGGCGCGGCCGTGGCCACGGTCATCGGCCAGTGGGTCGGCGCGGCGGTGGCCCTGATTCTCAACGCCGTCACCAATCATGAAGTCAAATTCGCCTTGAAGGGCTTCCGCATGCGGAAGGACACGGTCTGGCCCATCTACAAGGTCGGCCTGCCCACCATTCTGACCCAGGCCATGGGCGCCATCATGCTGTTCTCCATGAACGCCATTCTCGGCATACTGCTGCCCGGCGTATCCGACAGCGGGACCGCCAATTCCGCCCCGGCCATCGCCTTCTTCGGCGGCTACTACAAGCTGCAAAACTTCCTGTTCATGCCCATCATGGGCCTGGGCCAGGCGGCCATTCCCATCGTGGGCTTCAACTACGGCGCGAAGAACAGCGGCAGAATCAAGCAGGTCCTGCGGACCGCCGTGCCCGTGGCCATGGGCATCGGACTGCTGGGCACGATTCTCTTCGAGGCCATCCCCGGCCCCCTGCTGAAAATCTTCTCCGCCTCCGAGGCCGCGTTGTCCATCGGCGTGCCGGGCCTGCGGATCATCGCCGTCACGTTCATTCTCGGCTCCGTCACCACGGTCCTGGGCTACACCTGCTCCGGCCTGGGCAACGGCATGGTGAACATGGTGGGCACCTGCCTCCGGCAGTTCATCCCCCTGGTGCCCCTGGCCTTCCTCTTCGGCAAGCTGGGCGGCGTCAGCGTGGTATGGTACGCCATGTGGGTCTCCGAGCTGCTGGCCGTGCTGTTCAGCATCCTGGCCACCCGGAGCGAATTCCGCAAGAAAGTCGCCGCTTTAGAAACCGCGCAGGCGTAAAAACGCACAGCCCCTTTTGCCCCCTAAAGAGGGGGCACGAGGGTGCGCAGATAGATGAAAGCCCGTCCCTGTTTTCAGGGGCGGGCTGTTTCTTTAGATCTCCATGATGACGGGTAGGATCATGGGGTTGCGCTTGGTGGTTTTGAACAGGTAGCCGGACAGGTCGGACTTGATGCCGGCTTTCAGCGCGCTCCAGTCCCGGACACCGTCCTTCTGGCAGCGGTCGATGGCATGGGCGGCGATGACCCGCATTTCGTCCATGAGGTTTTCCGATTCCTTCACATACACGAAGCCGCGGGTGATGATATCCGGGCCGGTGATGACGCTGCCGTCCTCGGCGGACAGGTTCACCACCACCACCAGCATACCGTCCTGGGCCAGGTGCTTGCGGTCCCGCAGGACCACGCTGCCCACGTCGCCGACGCCGGTGCCGTCCACCAGGACCTTGCCCGCCGGGACCGTGCCAGTGAGCTTGCAGGTGGTCTTGGTCAGTTCGATGACCCGGCCGATGTCGGAGATGAAGATGTTCTTCGGGTCCATGCCCATGGACTGGGCCAGGCGGGCGTGGGCCTGAAGATGCCGCTGCTCGCCGTGGACCGGGATGAAGAACCGGGGCTTCACCAGGGCGTGGAGGATTTTCAGTTCCTCCTGGCTGGCGTGGCCGGAGGCGTGGAGGTCGGCCTGCTTGTCGCAGACCACGTCGGCGCCCTTGCGGTACAATTCGTTGATGATGCGGCTGACGGCCTTCTCGTTGCCGGGAATGGCGGAGGCGGAGATGATGATCCGGTCGCCGGGCTGGATCTCCACCTGCTTGTGGCCGGTGAAGGCCATGCGGTACAGAGCCGACATGTTCTCGCCCTGGGAGCCGGTGGAGACGATGACCACCTTGTTCTTGGGCAGGGTCTTGATCTGGCTGATGTCCACGATGGTCCGGGGCGGGACCTTCAGATAGCCCAGCTCGATGGAGACCTTCATAACGTTCTCCATGCTGCGGCCCGTGACGGCCACCTTGCGGCCGTACTTGTGGGCGGCGTTGATGATGCTCTGGAGCCGGTAGGCATTGGAGGCGAAGGTGGTGACGATGATTCGCTGGTCGCAGTCCTTGAACTGCCGGTCGAAGGCGTCGGCCACCTGCTTTTCCGAGGCGGAATAGCCGGGCCGCTCCACGTTGGTGGAGTCGCACAGCAATGCCAGGACGCCCTCCTTGCCCAGCTCGCCGAAGCGGGCCAGGTCCGTGATGCCGCCGTCGGCCATGGCGTCGATCTTGAAGTCGCCGGTCATGACCACGGTGCCCACCGGCGTCTTGATGGCGAAGGCCACGGCGTCGGCGATGGAATGATTCACGCGGATGAACTCCACCTGGAAGTTGCCGGCCTTGACCACTTCGCCGGCCTCATGGGTGAACATTTTCACCTTGGTGTCCAGGCCGAATTCCTCCAGCTTGTGCTGGACCAGGCCGATGGTCAGGCGGGTGCCGTGGATAGGGGTGCGGAAATTCTGCATGGCGTAGGGAATGCCGCCGATGTGGTCCTCATGGCCGTGGGTCAGGAACAGGCCCCGCAGCTTATCCTTGTTCTTCACAACATAGCTCATGTCGGCAATGACCGAGTCGATGCCGTACATGTCATCCTCCGGGAAGCCCATGCCGCAGTCCACCAGGATCATATCCCGTCCATATTCCAGCACGGTGATATTTTTGCCGATCTCATTGAGGCCGCCCAGGGAGATGATTTTCAGTTTTTCACTCAAATTGGTTTCACTCCGTTATAAAATCTATATGAATCCGGTCCGGCGCGGGCATGGAAAAAAGGCAGCAGGAAATTAAGCACCCGCTCTCTGTGAAACCCGGCCCCGTCTCGCCGTGTTTTTTCAAAAAGCCCGTGCTGCTCCCCTGTGCAGTTTTGCCCATTGCGCCTGACACATCATACGCAAATCAATGTCCGTTCCTGCGGACGCTATATTTTAGTATAACACAAAGGAGCCGGAATGTATACAAAAAATTTTTGAAGATTTCGGAGCGCATGTAGCGTTACAATTGATGTGAGACCAAGGGTATAGAAAAAAGCGATTGAGTTCG
>CAMEIU010000180.1 GCA_945918815.1 uncultured Clostridia bacterium | reverse complement strand
GGACGACAAGTTTGGCGTTTTCGGCTTCCCGAATGTGACGAAGCTGGACGACGGCCGCCTGCTGATGAGCTGCTCCGGCCTGCGCCTGCAGCATATGTGCCCCTTCGGAAAGGCGGTGCTGGTATACGGTACCCCGGACGGCTCCAAATGGGGCCTGCCCCAGGTGCTGCGGGATTCCCATCTGGACGACCGGGACTGCAGCGTGCTGAACATGGGCGGCGGCAAGCTGATGGCGGCTTGGTTCAACTGGAACACGGACCTGTATTTCAAGCGGCCCTTCTATCAGATTCTGAACAATACCTGCAACAACGAGGATTTCCTCCTGGTGGCCGCCCATCTTCGCTCCGTTACGAAGGAGATCGAGGCCAAAGAGTACGGCTCCTGGATCTGCATGAGCTATGACAACGGAATGACCTGGGAAGAGCCGACCCGCTGTGAAATCGCCTCGTTCCACGGCCCCATGATGCTCCAGGACGGCTCTGTGCTCTATTTGGGAAAGGACATGGACGGCAAGGAGACCGGCGGCGTCAACCGCGCGTACCGGAGTGTCGACGATGGGAAGACCTGGGAATATGTCTCCGACATTCCCATTGTGGAGGGGACGACCTACGCCAACTTCGTGGATCCCCACGGTATTCAGCTGCCGGACGGCCGGATCATCTGCCATCTGCGCTATCAGAACGCGGCAAATCCCGGCCTGTATGGCCGCCTGTCCGTGTTCCAGACTGTGTCTGGAGACAATGGCAAGACCTGGTCCGTCCCGGAGCCTCTGTGGGTCAAGGGCAGCCCGCCCCATCTGCTGCGGCATTCCTCCGGCGCGCTGATTTCCGTCTACGGGCGCAGAGAGCCGCCCTACGGCGAAAGCGCCATGGTGAGTCTGGATGAGGGCAAGACCTGGATCACGGAGATTGTCCTTCGGGACGATACGAAGGACGCGGACCTGGGCTTCCCGACCTCCGTTGAATTGGAGGACAGCTCCATCTTTACGGTCTATTACCAATTCAACGAGCACAACGGCGTATTGGATAAACAGGCGTCCATCATGGCGACAACATGGCGGATCGACGATATTCTGGAAAAAAATAAGAAGTAAAGCGAGGATACCATGGAGAGGGGCGCGTCCCTCTCCATGTGTCAACAGACTATGAATAAAAAAGAAAGATGGGTTCGATGCCTGGACAATCAGCCCATAGACCGGCCGCCGGTGACCTTCTGGCACCACTATCAGGATGCCACGCCGCAGGCGCATATCCATACCTACCGCCAGACGGGAATCGACATGGTCAAGATGATGTCCGACGGCTACAACGATATCACCTTCGGCGTGCCGGTCCGGACGGCGGAGGACTGGAAGCATGTCAAGATTCCCAATATGCATCACCCCTTTGTGACGGGGCAGGTGGACCGGATCAAGGGCGTGGTGGACGCCATCGGAGACGAGTGCCCGATCTACTACGTCGTGTTCTCCGCCTTCACCCTGATGCGGATGTCCTGGAACCGGGAGATGTGCTTTGCCCATATCAAGGACCCGGAGACCCGCCCCTATATGCTCAGCGCCATGGAGAACATCGGAAGCTTCCTGGCGGAGATGTCGGCCCATTTGATCACGGAGGGCGGCCTCTTCGGCCTGCTGCCCTGCTTCAACACCAACGGCCACACGCAGTTTACGGCGGAGCAGTACGCGGCATGGCAGGGGCCCCAGGACCGGAAGCTGCTGGCGGCGATCAATCAGGTGAGCAACTATAATATCGCCCATTTCTGCGGCTACAACGGAATCAAGAACAATATTTCGGCCTGGTATGACTACCCGGCCGCGGTGGCCCATTGGGATATCCATACGGACGAAATCCCCCTTTCCGAGGGGAGAAAGGCCTATCCCAATGTGCGGGCCATCATGGGAGGCTTTAACAACAAGCCCGGCTCCGTGCTGTATGAGGGCAGCAAAGAGGAAGTGCAGGCCAGAGCCTGGGCCTATGCGGCCGAGGGCGGGCGCACGGGCTATGTCCTGTCCGCGGACTGCTCTTTGAAGCCGGATGTGGATTACGAGCGGCTGCGCTGGGTCGTGGAGGCCATGGACGCCATCGCCCAGGATGTGCAGCCGGGAAACGGCTATCGCGTATAAGGAGATCAGGTAATATGGATGTTTTAACAAGACTGAGCACGGCGGGCGTCGTTCCCGTCGTTGTCCTGGAGGATGCCAAGGATGCCGTCCCGACGGCGAAGGCCATGCTGGCCGGCGGCATCGACGTGATGGAGATCACCTTCCGCACCGCCGCCGCGCCCGATGCCATCCGGGCCGTGGCCGGGGAGTGCCCGGATATGCTGGTGGGCGCAGGTACCGTCATCACCCTGGAGCAGTGCAAGCAGGCCGTGGCGTGCGGGGCCAGGTTCATCGTCTCTCCCGGCTTTGACGCGGAAGTGGTGCAGTGGTGCGTGGATCACGGCGTGGCCGTCACCCCCGGCTGCGTCACCCCCACGGAGATCACCGCCGCCCTGAAGCTGGGGCTGAAGGTGCTCAAGTTCTTCCCCGCCAATGTCTATGGCGGCCTCAGCGCCATGAAGGCCCTGTCCGGTCCCTTTGTCGGCGTCAAGTTTATCCCCACGGGCGGCGTCAACGCCCAGAACCTGGGCGAGTATATCTCCGCCCCCTTCGTCCACGCCGTGGGCGGCAGCTGGGTCTGCCCCAAGGCCGATATCAGCGCAGGCAGCTTTGAGAAGATCACGGCCCTCTGCGCCGAGGCCCGCCGGGCCGTGCTGGGGTTCGAGGTGGCCCATGTGGGCATCAACACCGAAGACGGCGGCGCGGCCCGGGCCGTGGCGGACAGCTTCGTCTCCGCCTTTGGCTTCCCGGCCAAGGACGGCGCCAGCTCCGTCTTTGCGTCTTCCGGCATCGAGGTCATGAAAAGCCGGTACCTGGGCAGCCAGGGACACATTGCCGTGCGTACCAACCGGGTGGACGCCGCCATTGCGGAGCTGGAGAAGAAGGGCTTTGCCGTGGATAGGGACACCGCAAAGTACAAGGGCGGCCGGATCACCGCCGTGTACCTGAAAGACGAGATCGGCGGCTTTGCCGTCCATCTGCTGCAAAAATGATCAGGAGGAAATGGGATCATGAAAGTTCTGACATTCGGAGAAATCATGCTGCGCCTGCGCGCCCCTGGCCATGAGCGCTTTTTCCAGAGCAATATGATGGAGGCTACCTTCGGCGGCGGGGAAGCCAACGTGGCCGTTTCCCTGGCCAATTACGGCATGGACGCCCAGTTCTGCACCGTGCTTCCCGATAACACCATCGGCGACGCCTGCGTGGCAGAGCTGCGCCGGTTTGGCGTGGATGTGAGCAAGATTCAACGGGGCCCCGGCCGCATGGGCATCTACTTCCTGGAAAGCGGCGCCAATCAGCTGCCCAGCAAGGTGGTCTATGACCGCGCCTATTCCGCAATGGCCCTGGCGAAGCCCGGAGACCTGGACTGGGACAAGGTCCTTGACGGCGTGGATTGGTTCCACATCACCGGCATCACCCCCGCCATCAGCGAGACCGCCATGCTGCTGAGCCTGGAGTCCGTGAAGGCCGCCAAGGCCAAAGGAATCATCGTCTCCTGCGACCTGAACTACCGCAAGAATCTGTGGAAGTACGGCAAGAAGGCTGCGGAGGTCATGCGGGAGCTGGCGAACTATGTGGATGTGGCCGTGGCCAATGAGGAGGACGTACAGAAGTCCCTGGAGATCACCGCCGATGTGAACGTGGAGAGCGGCGAGCTGGACCGGGAGAAGTACCGGGCCCTGGGCGACAAGGTTCTGGCCGCCTATCCCAACATGAAGATGATCGCCATCACCCTGCGGGAGAGCCACAGCGCCGACTGGAACGGCTGGGCCGCCTGCCTCAACGACGGCGAGAACTTCTACGTCTCCAAGAAGTACGAGATCCGGGATATCGTGGACCGCGTCGGCGGCGGCGACAGCTTTGCCGGCGGCCTGATCTACGGCCTGAACACCTACGAGGACAAGCAGCAGGCCCTGGAGTTCGCCGTGGCGGCCTCCTGCCTGAAGC
>CAMEIU010000179.1 GCA_945918815.1 uncultured Clostridia bacterium | reverse complement strand
AGACAACAGCGGCCGGAGCGTGTAATGCTCAAAGCCATAGTCCAGCAGGGCTTGATGGTCGGCCCAGTCGTTGGGGTCCGAAATGGTCACGGCGACAAGCCGCCGCCCGTCCCGCTCGGCGCAGCTGACCAGAATGCGTCCGGCGGATTTGGTATAGCCGGTCTTGACGCCCACAGCGCCCTCATAGCGCCACAGGAGTTTGTTATGGTTGGTCAAATTCCGATTCTCCAGCACCGCCGTCTTGGTGGACACCACCTGATGGAACACAGGATTGTCCATGGCATAGGCAGCCAGCCGCGCCAGGTCCCGGGCGGTGGAATAGTTTTCCGTGTCATCCAGGCCGTGGGGATTGGCGTAGTGAGTGTCTTTCATGCCCAGGTCCTCGGCCTTCTCATTCATGCGGTCCACAAAGTCCTCCATGCTGCCGCCGCAGTACAGAGCGAGGGCCACCGCCGCGTCGTTGCCGGACTGGAGCATCAGACCATAGAGCAAAGCCCGCACCGAGAGAACCTCTCCCTCCTTTAAATACAGGGAAGAACCCTCGGTTCCCACGGCCTGTCTGGGTATCTCCACCCGGTCGTCCAGATTGCATTCCTCCGCCACCAGTAGTCCCGTCATAATCTTGGTGGTACTGGCGATCAGGGACCGGGCCCCGGCGTTTTGTTCCCAAAGGACGCGGCCCGTACAGGCATCCAATAAAATGGCGCTTTTGGCAGAGACTGACGGCGCCGCTGAAACCGGCACAGACAAAAACAGAACGGCGGCCAGCCAAACCGCCGCCGTCCTGAAACACAGCTTTTTCACAATTCATCACCGAGGGTAGGATGCCCAGCCGGGCGAAAAACATGCACAAGTCCCATGTACCCCTACGGTCTTGCACAGGCTTATTCTTCGCTGTCCTTCTTCTTTTTCGTCAGGGCCGAGATCTGTTCGATCAGGTCCGGCAGCATTTCGACCAGGCGGTCTACGGCGCCGGAGGGCGGTTCGGCAATGGGGAGCAGGCGCACGGATTCGCCTTTGATGATCAGGAACGCCACAGGCGTCATGGTGATTCCCGCACCGGAGCCGCCGCCGAAGGCGTTGTCCCGGTTGGCCGGATAGTTCTTGGTGGCAAAGTCGGAGCCGCCGCCGGCATAGCCGATTTTCACCTTGGACACCGGCAGAATGGTCACGCCGTCCGGGGTTTCAATGGGATCACCGATGATGGTGTTCACGTCCACCATCTCGCGCAGCTTTTGCATGGTGGCCCCCATCATGTCAGGAAGAGGATGATTCATGTCAATTGCACCGCCTTTTGTATGGATTTATATTCTTGATAGATTTGAAGCAATAATTTCAGGCCCAGGATCCCCAGAAGCAGGATTTCATAGATCCGGACCGTCAGATCCGTCTGGACATAAAAGATAAATGCGTCCTGGCCGGCGCCGCATTGAACGCCGATCTCCCGCCGGCCGATGCGGAAACTGTTCTCCACCAAAGGCAGAACGCTGCCCAGAACTGCCCAGGCGCGGCCATAGTTCAACGCGCGGGCCGCCGGATCGGAGCCTCCCACTGTCACATGGAGAATCAGAGGATCCAGCCTGGGCATATGCAGGGCCTTGCCCAAAAGGGCCAGAATATCCTGCCAATGGGCCAGGGCCGCCTGAAGCCATGCCTTGACCGCCGGATTCTTCTGCTTCTTTTTTTTCGGTGTTTTCTGCTCCAATGCAGCCGTTTTTTCCGGTTTCTTCTTGGATTTCTTCTCTTTTGGTAAAGAAATCCGCAGTTTCCAGATGAGAATCTGCACGCGGACATGTCCATCATAGACAATGTGGACGCCGACCTTCAAAAGCCCCAGCAGGATCAGAATCAGCAGGACAATCAAAAGGGCCTTCATGGGGTGGTCTCCTGGGCTTGAGCCTGGGCTTGGGCCGCCTGTTTGGCCGCCTGGAAGTTCATCAGCTCGATCTCCGGCAGCTCCTCCAGGGATTGGAGGCCAAAGGTCCGAAGAAAGTCCGGGGTGGTCCGGTACTGGATGGGCCTGCCAGGCACATTGAGCCTGCCGCATTCCTCGATGAGCTTCTTGGTCAAAAGCGCACTGATGGAATAGGCACTGTCCACGCCGCGCAGCTGCTCCACATAGGCCTTGGTGGCGGGCTGGTAATAGGCGATGACCGTCAGGGTCTCCAGTTGGGAGGCCGAAAGCTTCGGCGGCTTCCTGGTCTCCAGGGTCTTGGTCACATAGGGGGCCATCTCGCCGGAGGAGCACATCTGATAGGCGTCCTCCAGACGGACAATGCGAATGCCGCTGCGGTCAAAGGCCAACCGGTCCATGAGGATCTGGGCCTCCCGGTGGATTTCATCCAAATCCACTTCCAGAGAATCGGCCATTCTCCGGGCCGATACCGGTTCCCCAGCCGCAAAGAGAATTGCCATAATGGCCCGCTGAACGTCATTCTGCTCCATCGCTTCCGCCTCCTTCCATGGAAGAAACCGCTGTTTCATCGGGCAGCTGCACAAACCGCACAGAGACGTTCTCGTCCCCTTCTCCATCCAGCACCACGGATTTCAGTCGGCACAGCTCCAGCACCGCCAGGAACGTGGCCACCACCTCAGAACGGGAACGGCTTCCCTTAACCAGACTTAAAAATTTGGAAATTCCTCTTGAAATCAGTTTTTTCAAAATCTCTGCCGACTTTTTTGTCACGGGATAGGGCTCCCGGCCCACGATGCCCCTGAAGTTGGCGGCAGGAGGCGGCAGGGCACGCTCATTGCGCTCGGCCAGGGCCGCCATGGCCCGAACCAGATCCGAAGGATCATGCTGATAGCGGTAGGTATTGTCCCGCTGCAGCGGCTCCTGGCCCTTGGTAAAAAGGCCCAGGCCGATCTCATTTCTTGCGGAAAGGAAAGCCGCGCCCTTCTTGATCTGCTCATAGGCGTCCTTTCGCTGCCGTTCCTCCAGGGAGCGGATCAGCAGTTCCATCTCGGACAGGGCTTCCTCCTGCTCGGCGGCGGAGAGCAGCATCTTGGTTTTGATCTGCATCAAATAGGAGGCCATGGTGATGAACTCGCTGGCAATCTCCATGTCCATCCGCTTCATCTCGTCCAGATATGACAGATATTGGTCCAGGATCGAAGAAATGGAAATATCTTGAATCTCAATTTTATTTTTGCTCAAAAGCAGGAGGATTACATCCAGCGGTCCGTCGAAGTCCTCCAGGCACTCTGTCTTGGCGCGGACCACGCCCTCCAGATGATATTGCGGTTCTTCCATAGGCACCTCAAAGCAGTCTTTCCGCCAGGAAATAAAACACCGGGCTGGTCACGGCGCTGAGGCCGTTCAGGAGGCCGCTGCGTAAAAAATACAGAGGCTTGTCCAGGAGGCCCGTCAACAGCAGCACCACCAGAACCAACATACCGTACTTCTCATAATGCATGAGCTTTCCATAGGTCCGGTCCGGCAAACAGGAAAACAGAACCTTGGAGCCGTCCAAAGGCGGAACCGGGAACAGATTGAACACTGCCAGGCCTGCGCTTAAAATGGCGGTATATTCTAAAAAGGACACGAGCCAGTCCCAAATGCCCTGACTGGGATACCGGAAATAAAGCACCAGGGCCGCCGCCCGAAGCAGCAGAGCAATCAGGGCCAGCAGCACATTGGACACCGGCCCGGCCAGAGCGGTGACGGCCATACCGGTCTTTGGATTTTTGAATTTCCGCATATCCACCGGCACCGGCTTGGCCCAGCCAAAGCGGACCAGTGCCATCATAACCAGGCCGACCAGGTCCACATGCCGGAGCGGATTGAGGGACAGCCGTCCCATCCGCTTGGCTGTGTCATCCCCCAGCCAATAGGCCGCCAGGCCGTGGCAGGTCTCATGGACTGTGATGCAAAGGAGCGACGCCGCCACGATCAAGAGCGTATCCCAGATGGAATCCAGCTGTAACTGCCGGAGCCATTGCACAAATTGTTCCAAGGTCATACTTCCTCATGATATTTTTCCCAGTATAACATTTTTTCATGTAAATAGCAAGAATGAAACCGGAATGTAGCATTACAATTTGTAGCGTTACAATTGATGTGAGACCAAGGGTATAGAAAAAAGCGATTGA
>CAMEIU010000178.1 GCA_945918815.1 uncultured Clostridia bacterium | reverse complement strand
CCCCCGAGCTGGCCGGGAAGCCCGTGGTGTTCCAGTGCAAGATCCACGAGGTCACGGAGACCATCGTGCCTGAAAAGGACGACGAGTTCGCCAAGGACGTGTCCGAGTTTGACACGCTGGCAGAGCTCCGTGCCGATATCCGCAGCCGTTTGACCAAGGAGCGCCAGGAGAACGCTGACCGCGCCTTCGAAAACGCCGCCGTGGAAAAGGCTGCCGCCAACATGACCTGCGATATTCCTGCCTGCATGATCGACGAGCAGGTGGACAAGCACCTGGATCAGTTTGCCTATCAGCTGCAGATGAGCGGCATGTCCATGGAGGACTATGCCAAGATGATGGGCGGCGATCTGAGCAACCTGCGCGCTTCCATGCGTCCCATGGCGGAGACCACTGTTCGTTCCAATGTCCTGCTCAGTGCCATCGTGGAGGCCGAGAAGATCGAGGTTTCCGACGAAGAGCTGGAGGCCGAGTACAACCGGGCCGCCGAGCAGTATCAGATGGAAGTGGAGAAGGTCAAGGCTGCCATCTCTGCTGAGAGCCTCAAGGCCGATCTGGCTGCCAAGAAGGCCGTGAAGCTGATCGTGGACAACGCCGTGGCCGTGGAGCCCGCGGCGCAGGAAGAAGCAGAGGCCCCGAAGACTGAGGAATAATTCCGCTTCTTCCTGGTTAGAATGTCTCGAGCATTTTTCCAGAGAAAGGAGTTCATCTTTCATGAGTTTAGTTCCCTATGTGGTCGAGCAGACCAGCCGCGGCGAGCGCAGCTATGATATTTTCTCCCGTCTGCTCAACGACCGTATCATTTTCCTCTCTGAAGAGGTCAACGACACCACTGCCAGCCTGGTGGTGGCCCAGATGCTGTATCTGGAGGGCCAGGACCCGGATAAGGACATCCAGTTCTACATCAACTCTCCCGGCGGCTCCGTCACGGCTGGTCTCGCGATCTATGACACCATGCAGTATGTCAAGTGCGACGTGTCCACCATCTGCATCGGCATGGCGGCCTCCATGGGCGCGTTCCTGCTGTCTGCCGGTACCAAGGGCAAGCGCATGGCGCTGCCCAACGCCGAGATCATGATTCATCAGCCCTCCGGCGGTACCCAGGGTCAGGCCACCGACATGCAGATCCAGGTGGAGCGGATGCTGAAAATCAAGCAGCGTCTGAACGAGATTCTGGCGCAGAACACCGGTAAGCCGCTGGACGTCATCCAGCATGACACCGAGCGCGACAATTTCATGTCCGCCGAGGAAGCCTGCGCCTATGGCTTGATCGATAAGGTCATCTATAAGCGGTAAGCATCCGGCCGGACGAAAGGAAGAACACCTTTGGCTAGAGATTCCATTCGCTGCTCCTTCTGCGGCAAGCGTCAGGAGCAGGTCAGCCGCATCATTGCCGGTCCCAATGTGTATATCTGCAATGAGTGTGTGGACCTGTGCGCCGGGATTCTCCGCGACGAGATGGAGCCCAATCAAGCGCCGTCCTTTGAGCTGCCGGATACCCTTCCGACGCCGCAGGAAATCAAGACCTATATGGACCGCTACATCATCGGCCAGGACGACGCCAAGGTCGCCCTGTCCGTGGCGGTCTACAACCACTATAAGCGGATCTACTTTGAAAACAGCTCCGACGTGGAGCTGCAGAAGAGCAATATTCTGCTGATCGGACCCACCGGCTCCGGCAAAACGCTGTTTGCCCAGACCTTGGCGAAGATTCTGAATGTGCCCTGCGCCATTGCCGATGCCACCTCCCTGACCGAGGCCGGTTATGTGGGCGAGGATGTGGAGAATATTCTCCTCAGACTTTTGCAGGCGGCGGACTTTGATGTGGAGTTGGCCGAGCGCGGCATCATCTACATCGATGAGATGGATAAAATCGCCCGAAAGAGCGAGAACACCTCCATCACCCGGGACGTCAGCGGCGAAGGCGTGCAGCAGGCCCTTTTGAAGATTCTCGAGGGTACCGTCGCCAACGTGCCGCCCCAGGGCGGCCGGAAGCACCCCCAGCAGGAGTTCATTCAGATTGACACCACCAATATTCTCTTTATCTGCGGCGGCGCCTTTGACGGCCTGGATAAGATCATCGAACGGCGGACCGACAAGTCCTCCATCGGCTTCGATTCCGAGCTCCAAAGCCGCAGTGACCGGGATGTGGGCCAGCTGTTCCGTCTGGTACAGCCCCATGACCTCCTGAAGTTCGGCATCATCCCGGAACTGGTGGGCCGTTTGCCGGTGATCACCAGCCTCGAGAGCCTGAAAAAAGAGGATTTGATGCGGATCCTGACCGAGCCGAAGAACGCCCTGTGCAAGCAGTACCGGAAGCTGTTGGAGTATGACCAGGTGAATCTCAGCTTCGAGGAAGGCGCATTGGAGGCCATCGCCGAAAAGGCCATTTCGCGGCAGATCGGCGCCAGAGGTCTCCGGGCCATCATGGAGGAAATCATGACCAGCATCATGTTTGAGATTCCCTCCGACCCGTCGATTCAGAGCGTCCTGATCACGGAGCAGTGCGTCCGCAACGGTGAAAAGCCCACGGTGACCCGCGACAGCTCCAAGCCCCGCCAGCCTATCCGAAATGCGGGCGTCACACTGTAATGATTTATCAAAGAGGGGGCATCCGCCCTCTCTTTGCGCACTTCTGCACAAAGCGGGCTGCATCGAAAAAACTCTGTAGTGGACGCATATATGCGTCCCGCAAGCTGATATCTTATGATCCAACGCTCTTCATGATGAAAGGAGCAAACCAGTTGAACGAAATTCTATTGTCTCAGCGGCTGCCGGTTTTGGCGCTGCGGGGCTTGACGGTATTTCCCAACATGACCATCCACTTCGACGTGGGACGGAAGAAGTCCGCCCTGGCGGTGGAGGAAGCCATGCACAATAATCAGCAGATTTTCCTGGTGGCACAGCGGGATATCCAGACCGACGATCCCAAGCAGAAGGATCTGTATCCCGTCGGTACTGTGGCTGTGGTGAAACAGACGCTGAAAATGCCCGGCGACGGCGTGCGCATTCTGGTGGAGGGCAAATACCGCGCCCGGCTGACGGAATGTATGCAGACCGAACCGTACCTCTATGGCCGGGTGGAGACCATCAGCGAACCGGCCTATAATCCGGCGCTGCCCAGAGTGGAAGCTCTGATTCGTCAGGGACACGCCCTGTTTGAGCAGTTTGTGGAGCTGTCCGGCCGCAATATGCAGGACGGCCTTCTGCAAGTGCTGTCTTCCAGCGATCCGGGCTTCATCGCCGACTATCTGGCCCAGAATACCTCCATCAACTACACGGATAAGCAGCGGGTTTTGGAGCAGCTGCATCCGGTCAAGCGGCTGGAGCTGAGCTGCATTTTGCTGAACCGGGAACTGGAGATTCTCCGGCTGGAAGCGGAGATTCAGGAGAAGGTCCAGGACAGCGTCAACAAGGGGCAGCGGGACTACTACCTCCGGGAGCAGCTCCATGTGATCCGTGCCGAGCTGGGCGAGGACGATACGGAGGAAGAGCTGCAAAACTATGAGGAGCAGATTCTGGCGTTGAAGCTGCCTGAGGATACGGAGCAGAAGCTCTTGAAGGAGCTGAGCCGTCTCGGCAAGCAGCCGCCCAATTCCGCCGAGGCCGCCGTGATCCGCACCTATCTCGACACCTGCCTGGAATTGCCCTGGAATAAGCGCACCAAATATCGGGTGGATTTGAAGGCCGCCAAAAAGATTCTCGACGAGGACCACTACGGCCTGGACAAGGTCAAGGAGCGGATTCTGGAGATTCTGGCCGTGAAGAAAATGGCCCCGGAGATGCCCGGGCAGATCATCTGCCTGGTGGGCCCGCCCGGCGTGGGCAAGACTTCCATTGCCATGAGTATCGCCCGTGCCCTGAACCGGAAGCTGGCCCGCCTGTCTCTGGGCGGTGTTCACGACGAGGCCGACATCCGCGGTCACAGAAAGACCTATATTGGAGCTATGCCGGGCCGTATCATTGCGGCAGTCAACCAGGCCGGTTCCAGGAACGCGCTGCTGCTCTTGGACGAGATCGACAAGCTGGGCAGCGACTACCGGGGCGACCCGTCCTCGGCTCTTTTGGAAGTCCTGGACGGCGAGCAGAACGCCACGTTCCGGGACCACTACCTGGAGGTGCCCTTTGACCTCCACGAGTGTATGTTCATCACCACCGCCAACACCACCTCCA
>CAMEIU010000177.1 GCA_945918815.1 uncultured Clostridia bacterium | reverse complement strand
TCCGGGTGCCGGTGCATATGGTAGAGGTCATCAACAAGGCCACCCGCTGCAACCGGAAGCTGGTGCAGGAGCTGGGCCGCGAGCCGACCCTGGAGGAAATCGCCGCCGAACTGAACCTGCCCATTGAAAAGATCATCGAGGCCAACCGCACCGCCGCCGATACTCTGTCCCTGGACACCCCCGTGGGCGACGAAGAGGACACCACCATCGGCTCCTTCGTGGAGGACGACAACACCCTGGGCCCCGCCGACGCCACCTCCAACACCCTTCTGGCCGAGGCCCTCAGCGAGATCCTGGGCACCCTGACCGAGCGGGAGGCCGACGTGCTGCGGATGCGCTTCGGCATGTACGATGGCCGCACCCACACCCTGGAAGAGGTGGGCCAGATCTTCGGCGTCACCCGGGAGCGGATCCGGCAGATTGAGAACAAGGCCATCCGCAAGCTGCGCCACCCGTCCAGAGCCAAGAAGATCAAGGACTTTTACTGCTGACCACGGACCGTAAGGGCGGCCCCGTGTGGCCGCCCGGCAGGTGCGTCATTGGATGGCCGCACAGGGCCGCCCTTACAGATTGAATTCCGAACGGAGGTACCCCCATGCGAGGATATGATTCTTTCGTCACAGAGGTCCGAAAGAAAGTGTTTACCGAAGTCGCCAGGCTGGCCTATGAGGGCGGCGACTACGGCCGGGTGGAGGAACTGCCCTATAAGATCGTCCCGGGTGAAATCGCCTCTCACCGGGAATCCATCTTCCTGGAGCGCGCCATCGCCGGCGAGCGGGTGCGGCTGGCCATGGGCCTGCCTCTGCGTCCCGTCTATGAGCACCGGCCCCTGTCCGAGGGCGTCAACGAGAGCGCCATCGCGGAAAAATACTATGATCCTCCCCTGATCAACATCATCAACTATGCCTGCAACGCCTGCCCCACCAAGCAGGTGCGGGTTACCGACGTGTGCCAGGGCTGCCTGAGCCGCAGCTGCCATCAGGTCTGCCCCAAGGGCGCCGTCAAGTTCGACCACGGCAAGTCCGTCATCGACCAGGACAAATGCATCAAGTGCGGCAAGTGCGCGGACGCCTGCCCCTATCACGCCATCGTCAAGCTGGAGCGGCCCTGCGTGGCGGCCTGCGGCATGGACGCCATCGGCTCCGACGAGCACGGCCGGGCCAAGATCAACTATGACAAGTGCGTCTCCTGCGGCCAGTGCCTGGTGTCCTGCCCCTTCGGCGCCATCGTGGACAAGGGCCAGATCTTCCAGCTGATTCACGCCATGAAGAAGGGCTACAAGGTCATCGCTATCGTGGCTCCGGCCTTTGTGGGCCAGTTCGGCGACTATCTGACGCCGGAGAAGCTGACGGCGGCCATGAAAATCCTGGGCTTTGACTCCGTGGTGGAAGTGGCCGTGGGCGCGGACCTGTGCACCATCGACGAGGCCAAGGAGTATTTGGAGCGGGTCCCCGGCGGCAAGACCTATATGGGCACCTCCTGCTGCCCGGCCTGGATCTCCATGGTGGACACCTACTTCCCCGATCAGGCGGACCACATCTCCATGACCCTGACCCCCATGGTTCTCACGGCCCGCATGGTGAAAAAAGCCAACCCGGGCTGCAAGGTCTGCTTCATCGGCCCCTGCGCCGCCAAAAAGCTGGAGGCCAGCCGGGAGCATATCCGTAGCGACGTGGACTTCGTCCTGACCTTTGAGGAGCTCCAGGGCATGTTCGAAGCCAAGGAGGTCTGGTACGCCGACGTGGTGGGCGACGATCCACTGGATAAAGGCTCCGCCGACGGACGCGGCTTTGCCGTCAGCGGCGGTGTGGCCCAGGCTGTGGAGAATGTGGTCAAGGAAATGGATCCCACCGTGGATATGAAGGTCATGAAGGCTGAAGGCCTCCGGGAGTGCCGTAAGATGATGACCCTGGCCAAGGCCGGGAAGCTCAACGGCTACCTGCTGGAGGGCATGGCCTGTCCCGGCGGCTGCATCGCCGGCGCGGGCACCATCCGTCCCATCGCCAAGGCCGCCAAGCTCATTGAGAATTATAAAAAGGAAGCGCCTCTGCAGAGCGCGTCCCAGTCTGAATTCGCCGAACTGGCGGACCGGCTGGACTAAATGTACATCCAAAGCGGGTGCGTATTTCCAACGCACCCGCTTTTTCACCCTGTGAGACCGCAAGGGTCGCCCCTACAAGCAGACCAAAACTATATGCCTTTCGCAGTTTGCGGATACCCTTTGAAGGAGGTGCTGCTATGAAATCCCCGGCCAACGCGGAAACCACTGCCATATTTGAGTCGAAGCCCATTCCGGCCGCTCTGTGGAAAATGGCCGTTCCCACCGTCGTCAGCCAGCTGATCACACTGATCTACAATATCGCCGACACCTGGTTCATCGGCAAGACCAACAATCCCTACATGGTGGCCGCGTCCTCCCTGGTGCTGACCATCTTTCTCATGACCGTGGCCATCTCCAATCTCTTCGGCGTCGGCGGCGGCAGCCTGGTGGTCCGGCTCCTGGGCGGCAATGAGAAGGAGGAGGCGGAGAAGGTCGCGTCCCTGAGCCTGGTCATGGCGGCGGGAACCGCGCTGGCCTTTTCTCTGCTCTGCCTCATCTTCCTCAATCCGCTGCTGCGGCTCCTGGGGGCCAGCGACGACACCATTGGCTACGCCCGGCAGTATCTGATTTTCGTGGTGATTCTCGGCGGCCTGCCCACGGTGCTGGCTAACGTCATGAGCTCCATGGTGCGGAACATCGGCTATGCCAGAGAGGCCGGCTTCGGCCTGGGCATGGGCGGCGTCCTGAACGTGATCCTGGACCCGATTTTCATGTTCGTACTCCTGCCCGACGGCTATCAGGTCATGGGTGCGGCCATCGCCACCATGCTGTCCAATTACATCACCCTGGGATATTTCATCCGGGTCTATCAGAAGCTGAAGGGGGAAACCGTCCTTTCCCTGCCACGGCGAATCGAGAAAATCCGGCCCAATTCCATGCGATCTCTGTTTTCCGTGGGCGTCCCGGCGGCGGTGAGCCTGCTGCTGTTCGACCTGACCAACATCTGCATCAACCGGCTGGCGGCCAGTCACGGCGATCTGGCCCTGGCGGCCATCGGCATCGTTTTGAAGGTGGAGCGGCTGCCCCTGAACATCGGCATCGGCATCTGCCTGGGCATGACGCCTCTGGTGGCCTATAACTACGCCTCCAAAAACTTCCCGCGGATGGAGGGCTTCTTCTCCGCCGCCCGGCTGGCGGGATTGATCGTTTCGGTCCTCTGCGTGGTCCTCTATTACTTCTTCGCGCCCTATGTCATGCGTGCCTTTATCGACGATGCCGAGACCGTGCGCCTGGGCACCCAGTTCCTCCAGTCCCGCTGCTTCGCCACGCCGTTCATGTTTCTGAGCTTCCACATGGTCCACTTTATGCAGGCCGTGGACCGGGGCAAGGTCTCCTTCTGGCTGGCGGTGATCCGGCAGCTGTTCCTGAATATCCCGATTCTGTTCCTGATGAACCATCTGTTCGGCGTCAGCGGCATCGTCTGGACCCAGGCCGTGGCAGACGCGCTCAACGTGGTGGCCTCCTATGTCATCTACGGACGGCTCATCGGGGAAATCGCGTCCTGAAAAGATTTACAAATTCTTCGTTTTTTTCCGGCGTATTCATGGTAAACTGGGAAAAAGGACGTGATACAATGAAGCAAATTCCTCAACCCTATGAAGGAACCTACCGAAAAGCCGCCTTGAAGGTGCCCGAGGCCATTTACCGCTGCTCCGGCATCATGGTTTTCGGCAAACGGATCAAGTCCCTGGTGTTCTCCACGGACCTGAGCGTCATCAAGAATGTCAACGCCGACGCCATCATCGCCGTCTATCCCTATACGCCCCAGCCGGTCATCACCCAGGCTTTGCTGACGGCGGCGGATATCCCGGTGTTCGTGGGCGTGGGCGGCGGCCTGACCAAGGGGCTGCGGATGATCAACATGGCCGTTTTTGCCGAGATGCAGGGAGCCATGGGCGTGGTCGCCAACGCGCCCACCGCTTTGGAGAATCTCCACATGGTGTCCAGGGCCGTGGACATTCCTTTGATCTCCACCGTGGTCCGGGCCGACACCAACTTTGCCGCAAGAGTGGAATCCGGCGTGTCCATGTTCAACGTCTCCGCCGCCGCCCAGACGCCGGAGATTGTGGCGGAG